>CALHRC010000234.1 GCA_938038265.1 uncultured bacterium | reverse complement strand
TGCTTTACGGTCATATTCTTCAACAATATCAATACCATACTGGTTTAGCAAAATGAATACATCATCGATTTTATCGGAATTCGTTAGTTTCTCTGGCAGGATATCGTTAATTTCATCGTAGGTAATTTCACCATTTGCCTTACCAATATGAATAATTTTCTGTATTTCCGGTAACTGTTCTAATTCCAAATGAACCCTCCCAAAATCCCTAAGTTTAGGGCATAAAATGCCCCTAATCTATCCACCCGCTTAGCACCAATAGCCCAATTTTAATGCTTCAAATTGCCATTTTTTATGAAAAACACAGCTTGTAAAGTCAAATTAAGCTTTTGTAAGCGGCTTGGCTATAAATTTCCACACAAATCATCCGGTGCCAAAAAGCTGCAGGAAAGCCAACCCCGTTAGCCGAGGCCGGTATGGGTAGCTTTAAAATTGATTGCATCACATGGTTGATCCTACACATGGTAGCGTTGGTACCATAGAGATAATACCTATTGTAACAGGTGGGGATACACCTAATGATCGTCGAAAATGGCTGACCGCCAAAGCCGTCCCCAAAATTCTGCTTGTAGTCGCTAAAGCCTGAGTTCTTCTAAGACCACAGCCATCCTACAAAGGCTATTCACCCGTCTTGTCAGTTGATAAAATTTTCATGCCGCCAGGTAACTGGAATATCAAGGGAGGCCAGCAATTCCTTGGGATCGATTTTATAGCCTAATTGAGAAGCTGTTTCAGCATAAAAAACAATGACTTTCTTCAGACGCCGGGTTGCCTGCTCGCGGGTTTCCCCATAAGTAAAAACATCCAATTCAGGGCAACTGGCTACATACTCGCCATCTTTCTGCCAAACGCGTATTGATAATTCCATACTTGATTTTCGGAAGTAAAAGAAAATTTTTATATGAAAAAAACTTGCCGCAGGAAAGCGCCATCCCACCCATGAATACATGAAACCAACCTTCCCGGCGCGGGAAATTACCCTGCGGGAATTTCGCAGTCTGGCCCGTTCCACAGGATCTTATGCCGTAATTTCCTTTATACTTTTTCTCTGCGGATTGACCGCCTGGTATGCCCTGAAACAGCAGGCGACCGTTTTCAAGGCCCAGCAGGTTATTTTCTATGTTCTCTCTGGTGGCATAATGGTCGCTGGTGTGTTAGTATCGATGAAATCTCTTTCCGAAGAAAAGGCGCGCGGCACTTTGGAGCTGCTGTTGACGACGCCCATAACCGAAACCCAACTTGTTGCCGGTAAATATCTGGGGGCTATCCTCTTTTTACTATTACTGCTGGCTCTCACCACCCCTATTACGCTGGCTGTTCTGTTGTTTGCCGATGGTAATTGGGGACAGCTCATGGCAGGATATATTGGCGCTATCCTCATTGGGGGCGCAGCGGCGGCAGTCTCGCTGTTTTACTCTGCCCTCACCTCTTCCCAGTTTCTGGCAGCTCTATCTGCGGGCGGTAATGTAATTTTCTTTCTTTTATTGGGGTATTTTTCCCCGTATATCGATCCCCCCATGAAACAGGTGCTACGGGAATTTTCTTTTTATGTGCACTATTTGAATTTTGAAAAAGGCGCGCTGGTATTACGCGACATTATTTTCTTCTTCAGCGTAATTCTCTTTTACCTTTTTTTAACCCGCACGGTCATCGAAAGCCGCCGTCTGCGTTAAGGAGATTTTTCATGCGATTTGTGAAATTTCTGCTATTTGAAAAAACCCAGGTATTTACCTATGCGGGGCTTATTCTGCTCTACATAAGCCTGGTATTCTTCTCCCAACCACTGCTGCCTCTCTCTCTGCTTGGGGTGCTGCTGGTCATCATACCACCAATAGTACTACTGCTTGCCAAAGCCGGGAGCCATGAGCACAGAAAGAACATCCTGCTACTGACGCTTTTAACTGTTATAGCCCTGCTATTTTTCACCGGGCAACATGACCTGCTATGGGTTGGGAAAATTACTGACCCTGATAGCAGAGAAAAAGCAGAAGGCATTCGGTTATTCTTGCGGATCTGCTTTCTGCTCTTTACGGCCACTGCACTTCTGTTTGCTGTCATGCTCGAGTTAAACCGACACCACCATGAGAGAGACCACAACCTTTTCATGCGCAAAAAAATAATTACCGCCTTTAGCATGCTATCTTTTCTGCTGGCGCTGAATTATGCTGCGACTCTGCGGCCTTTCATGGCAGACCTTACCCTAATGCATAAGTTTTCTCTCTCACCTGAAGGCCGTGATCTGGTAAGGAATATAAAAACTCCCGTTCAAATAACTGCCTTCTATCCTTTCTTTCATGACCTGCATCGTGAAATGGAACTGTTTCTAAAAGATCTCGTGCAAACCAATCCTTTGATCAGCTATTCTATTCATGATGCCCTGCGCGAAAGGGAAATTGCCGAAAAAAGCAAAGTCGATCGTAACGGATGGTTGGTGATTGGCACGACAGATACTGAGGCGGTTGACAGTGACAGTCTGGAAAAATCACGACGGTTGAGCTTCACTACTGCCGAACAAATGCGCCACCTGGAAAGCGACGTGCTTGCTGCTTTACTTGCGGTAGTCTCAAAACGCCAAACAATTTATTTTACTGTAAATCACGGTGAAACCGGCACCGCAATTTTTAGCGCCGAAGAACAGATTACTCGTTTTATTGACCAGCTTAAAAAAAATAACTATGAAGTAAGGTACCTAACGCCGCAAAATAATTTCCCTGCACGGGTACCAGAGGACGCCTCTGCCGTGGCAATTCTGGGTGCGACAAAAAACTTCTCAGAATCAGAAAAAAAAGCTCTCCTGCAGTATCGGGACAACGGGGGGCGTTTCTTACTGGCCTTGCGCCGCGATGGCGCCGATCTGAGCTTTTTGTTGCAGCCCTTTGGCATTTTTTTTAATAACGCGCCAGCACGTTCTGAAATCGCATTAAAACCCCGCTCGAATAACTTGATCTGCGAACAATATGCTGATCACCCGCTCACCCGCCGCCTGCTGCCCCTGCCTGAAAACGAACGCTTCAGCTTTTTCCCCGATGCCGGCTCGTTTACCCTAAAGCCTAATCCAGATTATTTTGCGGATTTCTTTGTCATCAGCGACTCGCGTTCCTGGTCAGACACCAACCGCAATGGACTACATGACAGAAATAAAGAGCCCTTGGGCTCGCTCAATATCGCTGTCGCCGCAGGAAAGCAGCAAACCGTCCAGAACAATACCCGCAGGGTTCTGACCGCGTTTGCCTCTGCGGATTTCATACAAAATCGATACTTGTCTTATGGACAAAATCTCTATTTGGCAGTGGGCGCCCTGAACTGGCTACTCGAAGATGAGAGAATCCAGGGACTGGTACCTTACCGTACTGAGGAAAAGCCGGTGCGTTTAAGCGTTAGCCGAGAAAATGTTCTCTTTTATGGCTTTGCCATTATTTGGCCGCTCGCTATTTTTGTCATAGGACTTCTGCTTAATAAGAAAATTAAAATTTACGGAAGTAAAACCTCATATGAAAACTAAATCTTTTCCCCGAGCCTTAACCATAGCCGGTTCCGATAGCGGTGGCGGCGCCGGCATACAGGCAGATCTAAAAACCTTCTTTGCTCATGGCGCTTTCGGCATGTCGGCGGTTACCGCAGTCACGGCGCAAAACACCAAAGACGTAACTTCAGTTGAAATGTTGTCAGAAGATATCATCCGCGAGCAAATACGTGCTGTCGTATCGGATATTGGTGTCGATGCAGCTAAGACTGGCATGCTCGCAACTGAAGGGATCACCCGCTGTGTGGCAGAGAGTATTAGAGAATTGCAAATTCCCAACTTAGTAGTCGATCCCGTCATGATATCCAAAAGCGGCCATAAGCTGTTAGCCGACACAGCAATTTCTGCCCTACTCTCAGAACTGCTCCCTTTGGCGACCATCGCTACCCCTAATCTGTTTGAAGCGGAAATTATCCTCGGCAGAGAGATCCGCAACCTACCCACCATGAAAGATGCCGCAAAAGCTTTATTTGATATTGGTGTCAAATATCCGCTGATCAAAGGCGGACATCTTGAAAATCTGCCCGCCACCGATATACTCTATGACGGCCATACTTTCATTGAATTTGCTTCGCCCCGCATTGAAACCAAGAATACCCACGGAACCGGCTGCACCTTCTCAGCGGCGATT
Organism: uncultured bacterium; assembly: GCA_938038265.1. Classification (GTDB taxonomy): domain Bacteria; phylum Spirochaetota; class Leptospiria; order Turneriellales; family Turneriellaceae; genus CALHRC01. The sequence goes on along the minus strand of CALHRC010000234.1, from coordinate 3,479 downwards.
ACCGCGCGCCTGGCAAAAGGCGACCCACCACAACAAGCGGTAGCTGCAGCCAAGGAGTATATCACCGGCGCAATCCAATCCGCCCCGGAGCTGGGGGCTGGTCATGGGCCGGTAAACCATTTTTTCGGCACGCAGGTGAATGGATGAACCCACAGAAAAAATACCATGCCTTTCTGGGACTTGCACCACCGGCAGGATTGATACCAAAATGGCGCGCCTTAATGGCCACTGCGCCTAAAAGTACAGCCCGCCTGCAGCCGTGGTATCGGTTACACCTGACCCTACATTTCTGGGGAGCAGTAACGCGCTCTGACTTTTTTGAACTGCTATCTCACCTGCGCCGCTGGAAAGGCAGCGCCGCCACGCCCGAATCGCAGATCTGTGGGGTGGATGTATTTACCCGACATTCAATACTTTACTTTCGCGAAACCTCCCGCGACATCCTGCACCTGCATGACCTTGCGCAAAAATTTATTGTATCACTACCCGATTACCTGCACGGAGAAGTGCGTAAAGAATTTACACCCCACTGGACCATAGCCAGAAAATTTCATCGGGAAACATACCCGCAGCTAAGCGAATTTTTCCTAACGCTTGAGAATTTCAGACATAGTGGCAGAACGCCAGCTATTGAACTGTATTTTTCTGAAGGGGGCACCTACGAGGCGCACCCTCTAAAATATTTTCAGCAATCTCGTGTTTAAGAGGCATTTGCCCGCAAACCGTTCTCAAAGCTCAGCCAAAGGCCAGCGCCTGACCAAGACCAACCAGGGCTCCAAGTACGGCGCCGACTAAGATCAATATCCATTCATCTTCTTGGAAGGCTGTTCGTAGCAGCGCTTCAAATTCGTCGGGGGGCAATTTCTGCATGCGCTCGCGCATGGTATTTTCAAGATCCATCGCCTCACCCATATACTTTTCGACCCGTGCCACTGATTTTGGCACCACAGAAGTAAGTTTTTCGACAATGTAATGGCGAATACGCTCATATTCATCACTACCCACCATAATTTCAACCACAGGACGGGCAAAGCCCTCAATACGCGACAAACCAGTTAAAATATGCCGCTGGATCATAGAAAAAATCTGATCCGCAGTTTTCCCATAAATTATCGAGTCGAGGATATTTTTGGGGGTGAGGATCTTATTGGCCACGAGATAGGCATATTCTGCCGAAACTTCTTTCTGACGCCGCAAAAAGAGACCCTGGTATTTAATAAAGCCAAAGTAGGTTTTTTCATATAGCGGTCGAAAAATCATCTTCAGGGCAAGCCAGTTAGTTGCATAACCGACAATGACGCCGACCACAGGTAGTGTCCATGACTGTGCATAAACGGCCCAAATTAGTGCCTGCACAATACCAAATAAAAAGCCAAAATAAAAACCCGATAATTCTATAAAACGAAATTCTTTGGCGCCGCAACGTTGGAACATTTCATTGAGATTTTTGACATTTTCTCCTGTAAGATTTTTGATTACCAGATGCTTGAGATCAAATATTTGCAAAATATTGCGTTTAGATTCCATGACGACTTCTTCAATCATGGGTTCGATTTCTTCATTGACCCGCTTAGTAATGCCGTCTTTCATAGCTGCCGGTACCATAGTCCACATTTGCGCATTAGCAGCCTTACCGACATCCTCAACTAATTCTTCAGAAAGCTGCCTTACAGGTGGGCTCATTTCGCGGGCCATCTGGCGGGGTTCCACCCGTTCAAATATTTCTTCCACACGAATGAGGCGCTGGGTAATCATGTCAGTGGCGCGGCCCGCCATCTTATAGGCTTTGCGGGGGATGATCCCCTGCCAGCCCAAATACGGTGGAATTCCCCAAAATTTCAGAGGGTAAAAAGTCATTTTCAGGGCAACCATATTGGTAAACCAACCGATAAATCCACTGACAAAAGGAATACTGATATATTCCAGCAGTTTATGGTTTTCGCTTATCCACTCTGCCATAGTTTGACTCCCTTTTTAGCTTACGATGCAATCATCACCGAGGATCGCTTGTCCATGGATTCTGTCGGCTCTAACCCTGCGACCAATAAGGCTGTTCTTCAGCGTACAGTTGGATATTTCACTGTCATTGTCAATAATTGCATCCGATATTGTGACATTCGTCAGACGCGTTCGCTGCCCAATACTGACATAGGGTCCAAGTTCTCCCCCCGAAATTTCAGCCCCCTGGGCAACATAGACCGGCGGATTGATCTTACAGCCAGTCACTTTGCCCTCGATACGATTGCCTAGCCGCGCGAGCATCACCCGATTGGTTTCAATCATCGCCTCAAGCGTTCCAGCATCTTCCCAGGAACTAATACGAAAGTACTTCATTTTAATGCCCTTTTCTTTTACCATCAAGGCATAGGCATCCGTCGCCTGGTACTCATCTTTTGTTTTAATGTCTCTACTGATAATTTTACCCAAAGCATCAAATAAGGGAGCTGCTTGCGGAAAATAATTTATCCCGGGCAGTGTAAGATTCGTAACTGGATTCTGGGGTTTTTCAATAAAATTTATGATAAAATCATCTTTGTCAATTTCAATGATGCCAAACCGGCGGGGATCTGCAACCTCAAAAACGCCGATCATGGGAACAGAAGAAGTTATCACTGGCTTGAGATCCGCCTCAAAGAGAGTATCGCCGTAAATTACAAGCAGGCCATCCTCCTGACGAACAACATCTTTCGCCTGGTAAAGCGCATGACCTAAGCCCTTTTGTTCTTTCTGTTCGACAAAGCGGATATTGAGTTCGGGATAAGCTGCGAGAATTTCAGACTCCATCAGTTCCCGAAGGTATCCTGTAATGATTACAAAATCCTTAATTCCGACGGAAAACGCCTTTTCTATAATGTGGAAGATAGTCGGCTTGCCCGCAACAGGCAACATTGCCTTAGGCAGGGTATGGGTCAAGGGGCGCATGCGCGTACCTTTTCCCGCCGCCGGAATGAGACATTGGATGGCCATAGCGGCAGTAGTCTGCCCTGTTTTTCAGGGCAGACGTCAAGATATTTTTTAGTATGTTACGATAGGGTCGGATGAAACCCGCTTACTGGTCTTATTTTTCTGGCAACGGAGGAAATATCATCCGATATACGGGATCAATTTGTTCAGCAGAATTAATAGTACAGAGTTCTTTCAGAAGACCGTCAGTTAGGCCATACACCCAACCATGCAGTATCGGTCGGCGCTCATAATGCCAGGCTTTCTGTATGATGGAAGTCATGGCCAAGTTCATTACCTGCTCCCTGACATTTAGCTCAACTAACAGATCTACTTTGACATCAAAATCTGAAATTGAATCAAGCTGCGCCTGGTGGTGGGAATAAACATCTTTAATATGCAGCAGCCATTTGTTGATCAAGCCCAAGTGTCGGTTACTCATAGCAGCTTTCACGCCACCACAGCCATAGTGACCGCAGACAATAACATGCTCTACTTTAAGTACCTCAACAGCATACTGCAGCACACTGAGCATA
>CALHRC010000233.1 GCA_938038265.1 uncultured bacterium | reverse complement strand
TATTTACCTTACTGGGGTTGGTTGCGTTATTTTTTGGCGGTCGTCTGCTGGTACTCAACGCAATTGAGTTGGCCCGTTTGGCGGGGATATCTGAAATCCTGATTGGTCTGACTATTGTGGCCGTTGGTACATCCTTGCCAGAACTGGCGACTTCTGTTGTGGCCGCTTACCGAGGGCAGTCAGATATTGCGGTTGGCAATGTTGTCGGCTCAAATATTTTCAATATTTTTTGGATTCTCGGCCTTACAGGTGTCATTAGCCCGTTACCGGTAAGCGCCGGAGCCAACATAGATATTACCATATGCTTAGGCGTAACCCTGCTCCTCTTTGTGGTAACGCTGATTGGTGAAGCCCATCGCTTGCAGCGCCGTGACGGTATTTTTTTAGTGTTAGTATATCTCGTTTATACCGGCTATCTAATACAGCGGGGTTAATGTTTCGGGTCATGGTGCCGCGATTAGCCAAAGTAAGTGAGAGCCCGTGGTACTGGAATTTCCATCAGAAAACTGTTTTGCGAATTATGTTCCGAGATGGATTCTTCCATGGCCGAGCGAATTGCTGGGATAGCTTCCTGGGTTACGTGAAAATCAATGACTTCGCGTTCATCGTTAATGACATGCCCGGCCTGGCTGCGGATGAGTTCGGCGCCTAATAGATTGCCATAGGTGCGCGTAGCTCCACTTGCCCCCTTATGCATTGCCTTATAGATAATTTCATCACCCAAACCACGCCGGGTTACCAATTTAAGCAATATTAGATCATTGCGCTCTTTGCGTGCCACCCGTCTTGTTGGAGAGAGACCAACGCTTGCCAGCCGCCAATTTTTGCTTCCTTTGAGTTCATCAATTGCCTTGATAATTTGCTCGGTAGTCGCCTCGGTAAATGAAGTGCTTACTGTCGTGTGCAGATTCACAAAACCAATGGGGATCTCTGTCGTATAGATAAAGCCCATACCCGGAGCATACAGTTTACCGGTTTCAACCATTGCGTCAAAAATACGGTCACATTCAAGCGAATCGGTAACCACTTGGATTATTTCTTTTTCTGGGTTGATGGCGATTTTTAGCAGGCCCATACGGTCGCGTACCCCTTTGCCTTCTCCAAAATGAATGATGGGTGCGGTTGAGCCTTCATTGACAGCCGCTGTGGCAATCATTTCAGCCTTGCCCCGCTGGCAGACACAGGTAATAAGCCGCAGGTCTTTTTGTAGAGTGACTTTGTCTGGATTTTCCGTTAGTTGGCCGTTTTCGTTGGTCGGTGCCAGATGAAATTCAGTGCCATATAGTTGTCGGATGGGCACAGCCATGGCAGCTCCAATAGCGCCATGGTTTAATCCTGCTGCCACAATGGCTTCTTGCAGTATATCCTCCGTGTTACTTGTGGGAGCTAACAGATAGAGATTTTCCATTTCGGGAGAAAGGGAAAGGTTTTTTAGCCAGCGGCGCCGGCCACTGCGGATGCTGCTGCGTGCTCTGACCAGTACGCCAAACAGGCTGCCTTTGCGGCGGCTGCGGCGCAGGATTTCATTGGCAGATCCCTTGAAATCGGATACGATGACCAGTGAGAGGTCATTATATGAATGGAATGCTGCCATCAGAGCTGCTCCATACCTTTGGTAGCCCGGTTGTTTTTTCCGACGGTCAATCCTACCACCAGCACGGTTAGAATCGGGAATACCGAGGCCATTGCCAGAACGCCGAAGCCTTCCAGCGCTCCAATCGAGCTGCCAATCCCCAGTCCCATGGCGAGCACAAGCGGTACAGTTATCGGGCCGGTTGTCACACCGGCGCTATCCCAGGCGAAATTGACAAAGTCTTCTGATGAAATAAAGGTAAGAACAATAAGCAACAAGTATGGTGGAATTAGTAACCAGCTTAAGGGCAAATGAAAGATGAGTTTGGCAACTCCTACTGCAATACCGAGGCCGACGCCAATGGCGACGCTCTGCATCAGCAGGGGTTTGCGAAAGGCGCCAATGGTAATTTTCTCTACGGTAATACCTAAAGCGTTTAGCGCCGGCTCGGCCAGGGTGGCGCTGTAGCCAAGTGCAAAGGCAAACAGAATTACCACACTCTGGCCGAGTATTTCTGAGCCGAACAGCGGGCCGTGCAGACCGTCAATTCCATAGGGGATGACTGAGGCAAAACTGGCCGAGATATTTTGTCCGACCTGGCTGCCTAAAGGTTCTAAGGCCAGAAAGATTCCCAAAGTAAAGAGGGTCATACCAAAAAGAGCGAAAAGAATGCCAATAGCAATTTCTTCAGCGCCTTTGACTTTTTCCCGCAAAATGAAGTGGAGTACCAGAAAGAGCAGCAGGCAGAGCGGCATGATGGCCCGCACTGCGCCAATCGCTGCATCTTTGAGTTTATCGGTAAAAACGAGGTTGGTATCCCACAAGCGCAAGTCGGCCATTTTTGCCCGCATGCCGAAGCGTCGCTCGAGCACAATTTCTACATTTTCAACAATAATTTTGCCGTCTTCCAGTCGAGATTTTCCTCTGTAACGCAGTTCGGCATGGTCAGGCAACTTGCCATCCTGCTGGAACTGTTGCAGCTCGGATATATCAAAGCCCGGTTTTTGGGGTACGGGTAAAGGTGTTTGAGGTGAGGTTATTTTTTTCTCAAGCAGAGCAACCTTGGAATTAGGGCGGCCATAATAGTCATCTAAGGCCAGATGTCCGAAAGACAGGCCGAGCACTGCCAGAATGGGGAACAATGACGCCAGGGTGACAATCCCAAATCCGGAACCGCCCTCCCCCCCGCCTGAGACAATACGGGAAACGCCGATGCCTAAGGCAAGCACGAGGGGGACTGTGACCGGACCGGTGGTGACAGCGCCGCAATCCCAGGCTAAGCCGATGATGGGGTTTAATACCGGATCATAATGCGCATAGAGGGTTAGGATGGCCAGAAGTGGTATTAGGATATAGATCAGGTATTTCAGGCTCCAGCTATAGAGAAAGCGTAATATGCCGAAAATTACCGCTATCCCGACTCCGACGCCAACGGCAATGACCAGTTCGGCGGCAAATTCATTGAGCAGCGAATACAGCAGGGGAGCTGAAGCAGGATCGACGTAGCGACCAGCCAACTGCAGGGTGGCGATGGCGGGTTCCGCAAAGGTAGCACCCAAGCCCACCATAAAAGCAAAAGAGAGAATTACAAAGAGACCAGCTTTACGTGGCAGGGTTGCGCCAATGGTTTCACCAAAGGGCATCAGCCCCAACATCAGCCCTTCAGAGAAAAACATTAGGCCGGTAATTACGATGAGAATTCCCAAAGCGATCATCAGTGAATCGACGATGGGTAGCCGCAGCACGACCATCTGGAAGGCGATTAGATATACAATGATCATCCAGACATTGCGCACTTGTTCCATGAATCTGTCTGAAATATAGGGCGTAAGTATGGTTATTTTTTCTTTGAAAGTTGTTTTTATCTTCTGTGGCTGGATTGTCTGTTCCATGATTCCTTCTGTTTTTTAATTGGTCGTCACTTGACTTCCTTTACCTAAAAAGTCAAGCCAGATAAATGAAGAAATCGGTTTTCATGACATCGATAATTCAAGTTTTATCTTGAGAGCAAAAATTAATCGGGTTTCAAAGGGGCATCTGTTCTTTACTGGCAGTGTTCAGAAACCTGGCGCGAGGCTGTGGAGGAATTATATGGCGGATCTACTCTCTACCAAACCATACAAAGGCACCAGAGATTTCTATCCTCCTGAAATGCGTTCCAGAGAGTGGATGTTTTCCGTCATGTCGAAAACAGCGGAATCTTACGGTTTTGAGCGTTATGATGCGCCACTTCTGGAACCAATTGATATTTATTTAGCCAAGACATCTGAAGAGATTGTCAAGCAGCAGATCTATGCATTCACCGATCGCGGAGAACGTCGGGTGGCCATTCGCCCTGAGATGACGCCAACGGTGGCGCGTCTGGTGGCCGCGCGGGCCAAAGAAACTCCACGTCCGATCCGCTGGTATTCCATTCCCAACCTGTGGCGCTATGAGCAACCGGGTAAGGGCCGCCTACGGGAACACTGGCAGCTCAATTGCGATATCTTCGGCGCCCAAAATGAGTTTTTGGCAGATGCTGAGATTTTGCAACTGGCGGTAAGCTTGCTGCGCTCTTATGGTGCAGATTCACGACATTTTCGTTTATTTTTAAGTCACCGTGAGCTGCTCAACGCTGTTTTTGCGAAACTGCTTAATTTGCCGAATGAAAAGTTCGCCCCCGTTGCCCGCATCATGGACAAGAAAGCTAAGATTTCAGTTGATGAATATCGCGCCCTGCTGCACGCTGAAGGTTTAGACGATAGGGCTGTGGCGGTGCTTGATTCCTTTTTGCAGGATGGCATAACATTTCTCGATAAAAATTCTCATTTGGCAGGCGCTCAGTATATTCTCTCAATGATTAAATTTTGTCGGGAATTAGGTCTCGCCGATTATATTGAATATGATCCCTCGGTGGTGCGCGGGTTTGACTATTATACCGGTCTCGTCTTTGAGGTATTCGACCGTCACCCGAATAACCGGCGCTCGCTCTTTGGTGGGGGGCGTTATGATAATCTGACAAGTGCCTTTATTAAAGAAAAAATTAACGCAGTTGGTTTCGGTATGGGGGATGTCACTCTTGAAGACTTTCTGCGGGTTCATGGTCTGTATAAAGAATTTCCTCGTAAGACCGAAATTTATGTGGCTCTTTTTGACGAGGAAGATATCCGATTAGCCGCGCTTAAACTCGCCGGCGAATTACGTTCTTACGGCTTTAGCGTAGAAACGGCACTTAGCAGTGGCAAGCTCGGTAAGCAGTTTGAAGAAGCGGGGAAAAAAGAAATCCCGCTTGTGTTGGTCTTAGGTTCAGATGAATTAGCTGCCGGTCAGGTACAGGTCAAAGATATGCGAACTGGTGAACAGACCAGATTGCCGCTAAATCATCTTGCTGACAAGCTGCGCCAGTTGGTCGCCGAGAAAACAAATATCCCAGAGTGATCTTGCAACACAGTAAACAGCAAAATCAATTTTGCGGATAGTCGGTCGGTTATTCTTCGCGATCTCTGTCAAGAGTATCCTTGATTGCTTCAGCCATCAATTCAGGTTTGTTGGGTAGTCTGACGCCTTCGACGACAATTTCACCTTCACCAGGTTTGACATTTTTTTTCATCCGGGCAAGGTCGGTGCGCAACTGCGAGTTCATGTCACTTTCAGTAGCGTAGGGAGAGCTTACATTAGGATCTTCTTCAAAAAATTCGCTATTAGCGTTCATGTCATCGAGCGGCTCTACTGTATTTTCTTCATCTGGCAAGTCGCTGGGCGCTTGGGCAGAGATGGTTTGGAGCACTTCAATTATTTCAGGCGCAAAAAATTGGATAACGAAAAAAATACCAACACCCAGTGCGGCCATTAGCAGCGCAAAAAGAAATAGGCGATAGATTATAGTACCAATATCGGCGCCGGCTACTAGAGAAGCCAGCAGTGAAATCACCGCTCCCAGACCCGCAAGCAGTCCGCTCAGGCGGAAGAGCAGGGGATGGGTGAAATCCATCGGGAATTAATCTCCAGAATTCTGCAGGGCAAAAATTTTACGGAAAAAGCCGCCAATGCTGCTGCCTTCGGCATCGGGGGGGACTTCGAGGTTGAGCAGTTTTGCCGTGATGACATTTAGGCAGCTCGATGCCCTGCTTTTTGGGAAAAGTACATAGAAAGGTTTTTGTCTTCTGATCGAACGTGAGACATTTTCATCTTCATAGATAAAGCCAAGGCTTTCAATTTTGACATTGAGAAATTGGTTAGATATATTCACGACCCGCTCAGCAACTTTTTTGCCTTCTAACGATGAGGTTACCCGGTTTACTAAAAGTTTAATCTGCTTATTTGGCGCTTCAAGCACAATGGATTTAATAATGCCATAAGCATCGGTAATGGCGGTAGGTTCGGGGGTTGTCAGCACGATCACTTCATGGGCTGGCAGGGTAAAGCCGGTTACGTTAGAGCTGACTCCAGCGCCGGTATCGATAATTAGGATATCATATCCAGTCAGTGAATCAAAGGCTGCCAGCAGTGAATTACGCTCTCGTTCACCCATATTGGCCAGCATACTAAAGCCTGACGCTCCGGCGATGATATCCACCCCTTCGGGGGTGTGGATGATGATATCTTCAAGATTTTTTATACCTTTTATGACATGGTAGAGATTATATTTGGGAATTACCCCTAACAGAACATTGATATTCGCCAGACCGAGATCGGCGTCAAATACCAAAACTTTTTTCCCAGTGGCGGCGATGGCCAGGGCAAGATTTACGGAAATCGAAGTTTTGCCAACCCCGCCTTTGCCGCTAGTGATGGTAATGATTTTAGTGCCACTGCCGGACTCGGTTTTACCCGCCAACTGGCGTAATACTGCAGCCTGATCCAATGTTTATGTCTCCTGTTATTCAGTATCGTTCATATTGCGCCAAATTTTCACTTTTTTTCTAATTTTTTCACAAGACTACATTTAGCTTGCTTGAGCGGCGGTGCTTTTCTCGCGCCAGCGCTCTAAAATACGTTTTGCAAGATAGAGACCATCGGCTTCGTGGATATCTTCAGGTACCTCCTGGCCAATGGTAAAATAAGAAAATGGCCGATGGAAATTTTCAGACAGTTCTACGAAGGCACCAAAAGAATTGGTTTCGTCTAATTTGCTGAGAATTATGCGGTCAAAGCCGATAGTGCTGAATTTACGCATGACCTCTTCGGCATCTTCTTTTTTTGATGTCGCTGCGATTACTAGATGTTTCTCAACTCTGCCGGGTATAGCATCAAAAAAATTTTTTTGCTCTTCTATAAATTTTGTATTGTAAGAGCCCACTCCGGTATTATCGACCAAAATCACTTCAGCAGTCGAATTTTCAACTGTTCTCTGCAGTTCATCCCGATTGCGGCAAATGGCAACAGGCACGCTCATAATGTTACCATAGACTTTTAATTGTTCGGTGGCGGCAATTCTAAAGTTATCGAGTGTCACCAACTCAACTTTGCGTTTCTGTTTAAGTGATAGGTCGGCGGCTATCTTAGCAATAGTGGTTGTTTTGCCTACGCCTGTAGGGCCAATGAATGCGATCACCTGTCGGTTGCCCAGTCCGGGATTTACGCGAATTCGCTTAGCCAGTGCGGATAGTGCCAGTTCGTAAATTTTGTCAATGTTGCGGTAATCGCTCTGTGGCAAGTTTATACGCAGGTCAGTCAGAAATTCTTCACAGAAATCACCGCTGAATCCCTGAGAGAGAAGAGCGCTTTTCATTGAAAAGAAATCTTTGTCAGAAGGATGTAGTGGCACTGAGCGGGCGCTGATGTTCTGTTTGATAATTTCAATGTCGCGGGCAATTTTATTTAACCCTATGTCATGCGGATTTTGCGCTTCGGCGCGTATGCTTGCGCTTTCCTGGTTTAAGAGCCGGTTTTTCTTTATTTCTTCCATCATGCGCAATAATTCATCGCGGCCCGATAATTCAGAGCGACGGGTAGCAGTATTGTTTCTGGCTTCGGGGCGGGCAGCCATATTTTCAAGATTGGAAATTTTACTGTTGATAACCCGCGTGCTTGTCGGTTTATTCTTCTCTCTTACAGCAACTGTGATCTGGTACATTTTTTTGCCCAGAATCTTACCCAAAAACGTGTCTGGCTCAATCCATTTCTCTTCGTAAAGGTAAGCTTCTGGGCCGTAAGTCTGGCGCACTTTGAGCATGGCTTCTGCTTGTGTATTGGCGGTTACTTTGATATATTCCATACAATCCTCTTACTGGTATGATTCTTCAGGGAGCATTACCTGGTTGATAAATTTCAGACGCACATTAGGGGGTATTTCTTCATAGGCCAGCACTGCATATTGGCGACTAGTTATTTCGCGTTCTAAAAGCATGACAACACCCGTACGCACGTTTGATGACGTGACAAATACGGGGAAATGGCCATCCTCAATGGACTTGTTCATCGCGCGCGCGAACAAATTGCGTAATTGCATTTGCAGGTGGGGGTCAAGATTAAAAATTCTGCCATCTCGTTCATCCCAAGTTAGTGCCGCCGAAAGCTCATTCTCAATAGCAGGATCCACCTGGATGGCGTTGAGTACTCCATCGCGATCAGCGTATTGGCTGACAATTTGCCTGCCTAACCTTTGGCGTACGTATTCCGTAAGGGTTACCGGATCTTTGACGCGGTCGGCAAAATCTGCCAATGTTTCAATAATCGTGCCCATGTTTCTGATAGAGACATTTTCTTTGAGCAGATTATGCAATACCGATTGCACTACGCTCATCGAAAGCGCTTTGTTAACTTCCTCGACAGCGGTAGGATAACGCTGCTTAACCTTGTCGAGCAGCGCCTTGACCTCTTCACGCCCCATTACTTGGGTGGCGTGTGCGATCAGTATTTTGTTCAGGTGCGTTATGATGATCGTGCTGGCATCCACCACAACAAAACCTTTACTCTCGGCCTCTGATTTTTTCTCCGGAGCAATAAGCTGGGCAGTCACCCCATAGGTCGGATCTGTATATGGCTCGCCGCCGAGGTTTTCTCCGGTTTTTTTGACGTCCATAGCGACAAGTTTTTCCGGGAAAACTTCTGCTCGATCCACTTCTGCCCCACCAATTAGAATGGAGTATTCATTAGGTTTGAGATCCATATTGTCGGATATTCTGATGGGGGGTACCACCATCCCCATTTCGCGGGCCATCTTCTGTCGCAGACCGGTAATGCGATCCACCAAACTCCCGCCGAGGGATTTATCCACTAAAGAAATAATGCCAAAACCTAACTCTAACTTGACAGGATCTACCGCCAGATCGTCGAGGAAACGCTCGCCACCCTGGGGTGAACTCTTCTGCTCTGCCACAGCTTTCTCTTCACTAAGTGCTTTTTCCTGTTCACGGATCGCAATATTGTAAGCCAACCAGGCCAAAGCGCCGCCAATGACCCACAGGGTAATCATGGGAAAGCCAGGCAGGAATGAGGCAAGCAGCAGAGCGCCGGCTGTGATTGTGAGTATGCGGGCATTTTGAAACAACTGGTTGGTCAGGTCATTACTTAAGTTATCTTTGGAACCGGCGCGAGTGACCACCATGCCGGTGGCGGTTGTAATTAAAAGAGAAGGAATCTGTGCGACCAGACCGTCGCCAATAGTTAGCAAGGTATAGACCTTCAAGGCCTGATCAATGGATTCCCCGCGCACGGCTAAGCCCACTACCAGACCGCCCACGATGTTAATGGCGGTGATGACCAGGCCCACGCGAACATCGCCCTGAACGAATTTCGAAGCACCATCCATCTGGCCATAAAATTCTACTTCGCGCTGTAGGTTGGCCCGGCGGCGGCGGGCTTCTTCTTCGCTGATGATGCCTGCATTGAGGTCGTTGTCAATTGACATCTGCTTGCCGGGTAAGCCATCCAACTGAAAGCGGGCGGCCACTTCGGAAATTCGCGTCGCTCCTTTGGAGATTACCATCATTTGTACTAATACTAAAACAATGAAGATAATGAAACCAATAATATAATTCCCGCCGACCACGAATTGACCAAAGGCTTTGATAATGGCACCACCAAAGGCCGGCCCTTCGAGTAAGATCAGTCGGGTAGAGCTGACGTTCAAAGCTAACCGAAAGACTGTCGTGACAAGCAACAAGGAAGGGAACACGCTAAAGTCGAGGGTTTCGCGGTTACTCATGGCGGTGAGCAGGGTGATGAGGCCGATCATAATACTTATGGCCAGCAGAGAATCGAGCAATATTGTTGGAATCGGAATGACCAACATCGCCACTACAGCGATGACACCGACACCCAAAACGATTTCTTTATTTTGGTACCACTTCATCGCGCAGCCCTGGCCAGTTCACGTTTTCTGTATAATTCCTTGAAGATACTCAGCAGTACCGTGTAGAATTGCTCAGGTACTTCTTGGTTAATTTCAACAGTAGCATACAATTGTCGCGCAAGGTGAGGGCTGGGAATAATTTCTACACCATGCTCTGCAGCTTTTTTACGAATGAGAAAAGCCATCTGGTCAACACCCTTGGCAATTACCCGCGGGGCATTTTCACGTTTGTTATCATAGCGCAGGGCCACTGCGTAATGGGTAGGGTTGGTAATTACCACATCTGCCTCGGGAACGGCGTTTAGCATGCTGCGGTTCATCATCTGGTACAGGCGCTGGCGCTGGCGTTGGCGCACCAAAGGGTCACCCTCTGTTTCACGGTATTCTTCTTTAACTTCTTGCTTGGTCATCTTGATGCTTTCGGTAAATTCATAGCGCTGGTAGAGGTAGTCGGGCAGCGACATGAGCAGCAAAATAAAGGTGAGGATGGCTGCCAATTTGAAAGCAATAAACCCTAACATTTTTAATGACTGGCCAACCCCCATACCGGATGATTTCATGACCGCAACGAAATCCCCCGCTATGATAAAATAACTAACCCAAGCAAGTAATACAACCTTGATAATAGTCTTAATTAAATTGACCACCACCTGGCGCGAAAATAACACCCGCTGCGCCAAGTTCTTGAAAGTCAGTGCAATGCGGCTGAAGTCTGGTTCTAGCGGTTTTAAGGTAAACATAAAACCGGTCTGTGCCACGTTACCAACTAACGCCATGATCATTGCTATAATAAAAACTGGAGCTAACAGGATGGCTGATTCACGAATGAGGGAAATTAAGAGCGGCATTAGTTGTGCTTCGTCAATGGCCGGCAGTTCGCTAAAGTTGCCAACATAAAGCTGTATCATTTTTGCCAGACCAGAGAGAATCCATCCTGCTGAAAAAAATAAAGCGATGAGGGCACCTAAAGCCACCAATGCGGCTGGGATTTCAGCACTTTTAGGAACCCGCCCACGTTCGCGCTCTTTTTCGCGCCGGCGTTCTGTTGGTTCTTCGGTGCGGCCTTCGTCTTCGGCGGCTAGCATAACCAGCGCCGGCACCAGCTCAGCAGCTACACCCGCAGGCCGTAGCCATAACAAAGCTTTGTGTACGTGACGTTGTTTCGACCACCAAAGTATAAGGTAATAGTAGAGCAGCATAGCGCTTATAATGAGACATAATGTAGATTTCTCTTTTTTTGGCAAGTCTTTTACAAGTCTTTTAGCAGTCTCTGCCCGGGCTCTGTTTGGGAATTCTTTAGAACAATGGATAAGGGTGGCTTCACCCGCCCCTCGCTGCGGCCCGGCGGCCACCAGCAATGGCATGCTGCGCTTACGCGCGCACCCCTCGAGCCTTGCCATCGCTTGCCGCCCCTACGCTGCCTCGGACTCCGGCATTTTTAAGCCTATATAACGTTATATAGGTTATATCGCTGCCATAGTTATGGCACTATTCTTTGGTGGGGAATTCCCCATCAGTTCAGGAATTCCTGAACAGGTATCTGCTACCTGCCGGCGGGGGTAGTGCCATCCCCCGCAGGGGGTATGTGTCTGGCTTGGGCTGGTTACTAAAAAATCACCTTCTGGCAACCTCGCCGAAAATTTACATAGCACGCAAATAAAAAAAGCTTGCTATTGTATGGGCTACTTAGTACTTAGTTTTGGTAGTTTATGGGCACGAAACGGTATTGGGGGTTGTTAATCCTACTTGGGCTACAGGGCTGCCATAGCAACCGGTTGTTTGAGGATTTAGAAAAAGCCATAGCCGGTAACCATATCTCAGAACCTCAATTTCAGGTGCGGCGTATCTTTGTTACTAATGGTTCGTACTCTGGTGATGTAGGGGGGATTGCCGGCGCTGACGATAAATGCCGTGTTGATGTATATAACCCCGATGGTGTGGGCAACGGCAACTGGAAGGCCATGGTGGTCGGCATGGGCCGTATAGCCTGCTCGACGCCAAATTGTAGCGGTGGCGCTGCCGAGCATGTCGATTGGGTTCTAAAGCCCAACACGAGGTATATTCGCCCTGACGGCACTTTGATTGGCACAACAGCTGCGCTTGGTCTATTGCCGTTGCCTCTCAACCAACCGATAGCTGCTGTATCAGGGTATGTCTGGACAGGGTTAGGTGCAAATTGGCTTCTCTCCAACAACTGCTCTGACTGGACAAATAACACCAGTAGTCAAGGTAATTATGGGATTTCAGAGGAAATCGATATTCAGGCTATTGGCACATATAATAGTACCTGTAATGCATCATGTCGCTTCTATTGTGTTGAGCAGTAGATTTTGCGGAATTACTCCAAAATTTTTAACTGCCGCGCTCGATTTAACGCTTCAATTTTATTTGTGGTCTCGAGCTTCTCATAGATGCGGGCTATGTGTGCCCGCACGGTATTGGGGCTAATGTCAAGATCATCGGCAATGTCACGGTAGTTTAAGCCTAAGGCAAGGAAGTTTAATATTTCCTGTTCGCGTTTTGAAAGCGGATTTTCGCTTACAGTGATTTCTTCTTCCTCTAAAATTTTGCGTGCTACGCGGGGACTTAACGGCGCGCCCCCCAATAAAATAACCTGCAGTTCAGCTAACAGCAGCTCATCGCTGGTATCTTTGAGCAGATAGCCGTCGATGCCCGTTTTCATGAGCCGCACAATGCGTGCCTGGTCTTCAAAGACTGTGAAGACAACAATTTTGATTTGCGGGTATTGCTGGCGTACCTGTGGAATTAAATCTTCACCGCTCATGCCGGGCAGCTCTAAATCAACAATCAGCACATCGCACGGAGTTTCTTTGAGTCGTTCTATGGCATCCTCAGCGCTGGTGCATAAGGCGCGCAGGGTAAAGTTTTTGGTGTGAGCAAATAAATCCGCCAGACGCTGCTGGATTACCGGGCGATCTTCAATTACTATGACACGGGGGGTATTTCTCATGCGGCCGCCTGTTGTGTGGGGCATTTGAGGCGCAGCAGAAAAAGCGCTCCCCTTTTGAAAGATTTTATCTGCACTTGCGCGTGGATATTGGCTGCCCGAGTAGCCATGTTTTTAAGGCCGCCGCGCTCGGCCTGCCCGCGCCAGCTAAAGGGAGTATTGTTTTGGTAAAAGAAAACCGTCACTTGGCCAGCTTTAGTGCGTGCACCTAAGGTAAACTGGCTGGCCTGTGCGTGGCGTATGGCATTGGCGGATACTTCCGACAAAATACGCTCAATATTCAACAAGCAAATATCTGACAGGGGGATGTCGTGCTCTGGCAGTACAAGCTGCACTTCATAACGGCCAAGCGCCTGCAGGCTGTGTGCCAGACTCTCTAATTGGCGCTTGAGGGTGGCTACCTGCTCTTCTCCTTTTAAGATGTGTGCAAAGTTGCGGACGTTTTCGAGTACCGAGGTAGAAAGCGCTTGCAGGGGCCTAGTGTCGTCGAGGCGCTTGTGATGGGCTAAGACCACAATTTGCGCTAACTTAGAGCCCACCGCATCGTGCAGGTCGTTGGCTAAATTTAGTTTGTTTTGCAAATAGCGCAGTTGCTCTTGTTGGCGCTTGTACTGCAGTTCAGTGACCGATTGTTGTAATTTTTCGTTAGCCTCTGCTAAAGACTGGCGCGCTTCAAATTCCCGGCGCTGCAGCAGGCGGATGTACCAGTTGCCGGTGAGACTTACCACCAGGGCTAACAGAATGCCAAAAATATTGGTGTAAAATTCCGGCGACTGGGGATTATCCTCTGCCACATAGAGCATATTGACTATGTGGTAAAAAAACGCTATTGTGTAAGCTATCCCCGCCTCAAGAACTGAAAGGCGTAAGATCAGCGTGCCGCCAAAATAGGTTAGTAAAATCATGGTCCAGTAGGGGCTGCTGCTGCCACCGGTCATGGTGGTGAGGTTGGAGACACTAATGGCGCACAGGCAAATCATCAGCATACTTAAATTGCGTATAGCAGGATAGCGTTTGCCCCAACGGGTTAAACTCAGGGCCATCAGCAGAGTATAGACCACACTCATAGTTAGGCGGTAGTAGAGTAGCTGATGAAAATTGGCATTAGGGAAACCTAAATCAGCGCCAATAAAAAGCAGGTGGGCAAACAAAATCAGAGCACCGACAAGTGGTGCGCCTAACTGCAAAGTGCGCGCAATTTCCGCCCGAAAGCCCAAATCTGTGGCTGGCATACTGGGAATAGAATAAAATCCCGTCGCTATTTTGCAAGCCCTTTTGTAATGCATTTGCATTATTGACAAAACGATTCTTTTGCTGTAGAACTTAAACAGATACTTATGAAAAAGCTGTTTTATGCCTTTAGTATTTTGTTGGCGCCGGCAGTGTCGCCTTTACCACAGGAGCCCAAGTTGGTAATATTGGTAATACATGAGAAGACTGGAATGGCGATCTCTGTTCCCCAAGATTGGTCGGGTGCGCACGGGGATGATTTTATAAGTGTGCAAGATCCCACGATGACGACGAGCGCTACTGTTCAGGTTTTACCACTGGCAAAAAAGATGACCGCCTTTGCCTGGCTTACAAAAATTGAGCGTGATTACAACGACAAGCGCAAAAATATGCTTCCAGCAAAAGCCCGCCGACTGCCGCCACAGCGCCTGAAATCCTTGGGGGTAGAGGATGGCTGCCAGGACCGCTATTTTTTCAAAGAAGCAGTAATCGGTAACCGCTATGAAGAATACCAGGTATTTACTGACAGCAAAAAGCGTCTCGTTTATCCGGAAAAATTAGCTGCTGCTGGGCTTGAGAAAATCCACACCATTATGAATTCTTTGCAGGTGAAAAGATGAAACTTCTGCTGTTGCCCTTTCTTTTAGCGCTCATCATTTTTATTGCTAAAA
This sequence comes from uncultured bacterium, assembly GCA_938038265.1. GTDB lineage: Bacteria > Spirochaetota > Leptospiria > Turneriellales > Turneriellaceae > CALHRC01. Next base: position 3,161 of record CALHRC010000233.1, on the reverse strand, counting down.
TATCTCTGGGGTTACCCGCCCAAGGTCTTATCTGGCACTTTTTGGTCGATCTGCTCATTTTATTTTTTCTTTCGCTGGGAATCTACAAATTGGGCAATACTACCTGGCTTTTCCCTGATAGAACTAATGCTCGGCTAACCTTTTTGGATCAACTCTTTGGGCTGGAAAAATGGGTGCGTACGCCGCCGGGCAGCTGGCGCAACTTTAGCGGTGTGCAGATCTTTGGTCTTATCTCACTGGGGCTCACGCTGGGTTATCTGGTACTGCGTATCTATCCCGTTATACTGGCCAAAGAGGAGACTCTGGCTATTCTGCGCAAAAGCCCGCCCAAAGAAATTGCCGCCGCTGCCCTGCACCAGTGCGCCATGCCGATGGGTAGCCTGCAGAGCAATGAGAACTTTTACTTTTACCTGCACCCGCAGGTGGCTGCGGAATTGACCCGTGGCTGCTCTGTGCTGCAAAAAGAGACCAGCAAGATTGCCAAAAAAAATAAGATTATTTTTGTAGAATGGGAGAAATTTCCGCCAGCTTATCTGAAGGTACAGACCGAGGGTGATTCCGCCGTAGTGGAATTTGTTGCCAACAAAGCACAGGGGATGTATAATTGGGCAGAAGCTGAAAATGATGATAGCCTGCGCGGTGAGTTAGTATCTACCGGTTCGCACAAAAAAATCCCCCTGAATCATGCAGCGTTTTCTGTGGGATTGCAACGCTCGCCTGATGGTCTGTGGCGTTTGTACCGACTGCCTGAAAGTATTTTCAGAGAAAATTGATATGTCACAAAAATACACTCCAATGCAAGGATAACTTTTGTGAAAAATTGTGTTCTCAAAATAAAATTTAAATAAGGAGAATTTACTATGAAAAACAGAAAATACCCATGGATGTTGGCAGCCATTGCCATAAGCTTTCTGGCAGTGGCTTGCGGCAAAAAACAAGAAGGCGAAAAAAAGGCCGCCTCGCCAGCAGGCCCGGTAGGAGCTTGTCACTATGTGAAAGACAAGTACTGCAACGAGTACTTTGGTAGCATGGTGACAAAAAATTGGATCGATGAAAATAACTGCAAACCGCTGAAAACGAGCGTCATCGACAAGTGCCCTAGCGAAGGCGCGGTTGCGCGTTGCATCTTTGACGAAGGCACCCCGCAAATGCGGCAGGTGGTAATCTATGACAAAAAAATTGTCAAAGCTTACTGTGAGATGGCAGGCGGTAAAGAGATACCCCTGTAAGTTATTTAGCTAATCCAAAGAGAGCAGGTCTGCGATGTTACGAAAATTCAGGCCTGCGGCAAAAAAAGAGTGTCACTTAAGGAGAGCCGGCAGCAAGCTGCCGGATTTTTTTAACGACCCAACCAATCCCTGTTCAGGAATTATAGGAATAATGGAGAAAGTGGGGCTTAAGCCCCCCTGCTGCCCCCGGTCTTACTCGGCCTTAAAAATTATATAACGTTATATAGGTAGCGTTCTGCCATAGTTATGGCCCTAATCTGTGGTGGGGAATTCGCCAGCAGGATTTTGGGCTATGTTGCTGTAGAGAATACATAGGCCTACCTCGAGAATGGTTGGGTGGCCATGTAAGGGTATAATGCATTTGCATTATTGACAAAATTTATTTTTGGGTGTAAGGTTTAGGGGTAAAAAGTGAGGTATAGAATAAGTATGGGTTCGCAAGCTTTAGGTTTTCTTTTGCTGGCAATAATCCCGCTTATGTTGGGCTGCGGGCAGCTCTCGCGGGAAGATTTACTAACCGGCAATTTTGGCACGGTGGATAGATCCCCGCCGAAGCTGATTGCGCCACTTGACAATGCAACCTTCGATTTGGGGAGTGTCAGCTTTGTCTGGACGCAAAACCGCTTTGCCAGAGAGTACATTCTGGAGCTGGCCGAAGACGAAAATTTTACCCAATTGGTGCTGGCCTCGCCGCTGAAGCTTACCTCGACCACCCATACCGTCGATTTTACGCAGGCGAAAAGCTATTACTGGCGGGTGAAAAACAACTTGAGTGAAACCTATTCGGCGGTGCGGCAGGTGCATCTGTTGGATGGTAATCTATATGTCTATTGCCCGCCGGTGCAGCCGACTTGCAGTAACGAGGGTAAGTATGGTAATCTTTCGTATCCCTATGAGGTAATTGCCCAAACTGTACCCACGGCAAAAGCTCTCAATAAGACTATTCTCGTTGCCCGGCGCAGTAACAGTGACTATTACACCGAAACCCAGACCATCCTGCTGCAAGATGGTGTCACGCTCAAAGGCGGCTATGAGGCAACTACCTGGACGCAGGATTTAACCCAACCCACGTTAGTGCGCACCACGGCAACACAGGGCATCTCGATTGTTAGCAACCGCAATTCTACCTTAGTAGAGGGATTTCGTATAGAAGCGCAGGGGGATTTTGGTCTTTGGATTTCAGACACCAACCAGAATACGGTTGTGCAGCACAACACAATTGTGGGGCGGTCGGGTACTGGCAGCAGTTATGCCATTTATATGGAACAAAGTGCAGTGACCTTAAAAAGCAATACCATTATAGGTGGTGGTGGTGCTAATAGTTCATACGGTATCTATGCTATAAATCAAGTAGCTCCCCTGTTGTACGCCAACCTAATCAGCGGGGGGGCGAGTAGCACGGGCCTACGGTGTGGTGTGTACATTGCAAAGGGTGTCTATGGCATATTGGTAAGAAATGCCATTTTTGGTGGCCACAGCCCTTCTACATTCGGTTTATATCAGACTGTTTCAGGGCCCCACGGCCTGCGGCTTGCGCTAAACTATGTGCATGGCGGTAATGCAGGTGGGGGTTCGAGTAGAGGCTTGGTGTTCTTCGATTCAAGTTCGTCAGGGGCGATATCCACCAGTCTAATGGGCAACACCATCAGCGCAGGTTTGGGCACGACGAAAATTGGCATTCAAGCTGGAAATACCCAATACCAACTTATGGACCAAAACATATACTTTAATTTTGAGGCCTCGCCGCAGAGCTATTGCCATAATGGTGAGAGCACGCAATATAACCAATACTATCGCTACAATTCGTTGGCAGCTTGCGGTACGGCGCTTTGGCGTGCCGGGTCTCTTTCGGTGGGAGGTACCAGCTATACGCAAATTTGTAGCGGGGGGATCTTTGGTGATACTGCTTGCTCATCTACCTTTACACCCACA
>CALHRC010000232.1 GCA_938038265.1 uncultured bacterium | reverse complement strand
CACCTGGTTCTTCGCTATTAGAATGCGGCCCAAAGTATAATAGCGATTCTGAAAAATGAGCGCGACGTTGCGAAAGTTCGCCGACCCATAACGCCATCCCTCAGAACGACCGCGCACTTTATTGAGATAGTCATAAGACTTGTAAGCACCCGGATAGGCGACAAATTCATTAAACAAAAAGAAAAATACCGCAAACACCAGCGAAAACAAAACCATAGGTTTAATGACTCTGATATAGGGACGTCCAGCAGCAAGTACCACCATCACTTCGTTAGAATTGATAAAGCCTGACATGGTAAACGAAATGGCAAACAACATGGCCGGTGGCACAATGTACGTCACAAACGATGGCACCGACCAAGCATACATCAGCAGGATGTCTGAAACCGGCCCCTCATAACTCCCAATATAGCGTAAGGTATCGTTGACTTTGGCAATTAAACCCACCCCAAGCAATAAGATCATCGCCCCAATTAGCGCTTTGGTATAAGCCTTAAAAAAATAACGATCGATGAGCTGCATACTTTAAGGGATTTGCAGGTGCACCCGGTAAGGCAAACCTCTGTAATCTGGACCCAGATCAGCCCAGAGAAAAGCCCTGGTCCAGAAAACACGGATCGGCCGCCAAGATTCGCGGTACAAAATATATCCCTGCACCATAAAAGCTTCTTTCTCTGGCAACGTAACCTCGATTTTTAAGGTACCTTTCTCGTCCAGCGTACCTTCAAACAACCGGAACTCCACCCCCCCAAGAAAGCCACTGTAACAGAGGAAAGTCAAAATAAATATGATCGTGCGCATGAGAACTAAAAGCGGGCGCCGCCTGTGCCGTTCCTTTCGATTGCTTGAACCCGGTACAAAGGTGGGTGCCGCAACCGACGGATTACTCTTCAGGGTGTACCCTTACTTTTACCCGCCAATATATAGAGCTCCCGGTTATTTTACATTGGTTCAACGCAACTGCGCCGGGTCACGAACACCGCAGCAGCCCGCACCTATTTTACGAGCCTAATCTCCCCTTGGAAGCATTTTTTGAAGAGCCGTAGGTGGTAACCAACCAATCCCTCTTTTTAGAATTCTAAAAACTACATAGGGAATTCCCCAGCAAAAAAGTAAAGAAGGGGGCTTAAAGCCCCCGGCCGCCCCTTTCAGCGCACTAACCACTGTGGGGGGATGTACCTCTGCCTTGTTCTTAGAACTCCGTAACTATGATGGGGAAAAACCTATCCGGGGCCCATCCGACACCCCCTGTCGGATGGCTTGCTAAGGAATTCCCCATCTGGGCGATTTTCTGCAGCAGTAATTTCTGCCTCGACCTTGCTAGGCTCACTGGCAACTCACTTTTCTTTATCGGCAAAATCTGCCATGCGCCTGGCACACTCGCCTCATTCTCAAGACCCGCAGCAAAAAACAGATAGCTACCGGCTCCGGAAAATTCACTGGCAGGCAGGGCCGAAAAACAGGATCAATAAAGGTACACTGCGCACTGGCTCAACGCTCATTGCAGTGCGCAGAAGCCGTCAAGCATTAGCGAACAGAAAGCCTGTCCTGCAGGACACAGAAAGTTTCGTTACTTTCTTTAAACTCAAGACGCAGCAGGCGTGCACCATAGTATGTCTCCCACATGCGTGCCCGCTGGGGTAGTTGCACCTTTTCAACAGACCAGTGATATTCTGCCGGGATATTCGTCTGTTGCATGGGAGCCCTGTCGGGCCGCTTGTACTGCATCAGTCGGCCGTATTTGGAGGGTGCCCCTATATGATGGACCGTGATTTCCATGCGTATGGTCCGACCGGTGCGGAGATCGCGCAGGTACTCCAGGGCAAGCCATATGATGGCCGCAGAAACCATGGCAAAGACCGAGCCCATGACAATAAACAGAATCCCCGACCCGCCAGCGTCGCGTTCCATGGACACGAATGAGAACATCATCAGAGAAGTACCGCAGCCCAGGGCAGCGACAAAACCCATGGCCCAATAAACTCGCTTCTTCGCTAAGAAGGGTTTGAATTCATCGGTGTAAATATCTTCTACGCTATTGTGCAACATAATACCGTGGTTATTTCAAGTTACAGGGGATGGCCGTTCCATAAGCGATCCTATTAGGTTTGCTGCGCCGTTGCGACAAATCGTGTGCCCCCTTAAAACCTGACCCCAAGACCTAACAGGGCAAAATTACCCAGCGTAGTTTTACCGCCCTGCAACTGGGCAAAACTTTCCAGGGTAAACTGCAGCTCCAAATTACGGTTGATGGCATAGGCGAGATCCATCCCCCCGCCAACAAAAGGCATACTATTGTTTAAGTTTTCATTACGCAGGCCAGTTACTGTGATTTGTTGTAAAACGTAGCCACCACCGAGACGAGGGGTTAAACCTAAGTTGCTAAAATGGAAACGCCAGCCAAAGTAACCTCCGGGCATCAAATTTGTGCTGGTAATATTGAGCCCTTCGATAGCTGGATTTTTACCTTCAATAGGTTTTTCGTTAAAATACAGCGCCCCTAAGTGAAAAGTGAAATTTTTGGCAATAATTGGCAGGTGCATATTTAAAGCTGCCCGTGCTGCGGGCAATTGCGCGGCAATGCGATTGGCATAGGCAAGACTATACATCCCCCCACCAATGCCTAATGAGAAAGAGAAGTTATCAAACCACGGCCCGCTGGTAAGTTTACCACCACTGCGTTTGAATTCTTCTTTTGAAGGCAGCACGGCTTTTGCTGCTTCGGCAATGCGATTGCTAACTCTTTCGGTCATATCGAAAATAGAATCATCAATGGGGGATGTCTCTTGCACTTCAGCTACAATATTCTTTTGGGGGATGTCATAAATGCGCACAATGGCTATGACTCCCTCGTTTTTTTTGCCGCCCTTAGCGGTTATGCCAGCGACTCTGATAAACCCACCGGAAATAATAACATCCTGCTGGGCAACTAAACCTAAATTGATAGCTACCGATTTGGTAGAGAAATCCTCACCATAAAAATAATTGGCTTTGGCAACCTCGGCTATGTCTTGGGGGTTAGACCGTGCATAAGCAAATTTTTCTTGCAACTTGCTATCGATGGCATCGGTGAGTGAACTCTTTAAGTATTCTAATTGGGGATCTTTATCCAGGTTGACCAGCTCGAGTACCGCCACTTTTTTTAGTTGCTGCGCTTTAAGAGGTAAAGTTGGCAGCAACAAGCCACCAATGATTATACAGTGTATAATTTGAGTTAACTTTTTACTGCCCACCATTGCTTTCTCCTTGGTCTTTTGTCTTTACAGGGCCGACAGTTTATTTCACGGTAAACGAGTTCATAATCTGCATGAGCTCATCGACCGACTGCTGGTTTAACCCCGCATCATAGCTGAGCGAGAGGCTATAGATTTTCTTTTTCTTCGGGTCAACAAAAACCATCATCTCTTCTACGCGCGAGCCGCTTTCGTCGGCAATCTCATAGCGCGCACGGCAGCCATCTTTAAGGCCTACAGCTTTCTGCACTCTTGGCGGTGCGCGGCGTACTTCTTCGGGGTACGCGTTGCTGCGTTTGCCTTCATAGAGCGCCTCGATTTGTGTTAATTGTTCGCAGGCCGTAATTGGCGAGTACATGGGCGAAACTGAGATCTGTATGGTGCCACCGGATTCACCCTGCAGGTACAGGCTGTCTTCGCTCATCATGGGGTTAATTTTAGGGGAGTGCTTAATGGAATATCCCCCTTTCATATTTTTGGTCACTTTGGGCTTTTGTGCTTCTAATGTTGCCACTGCGACGAACAGGGCGCAGAAGGGCACAACCATTTGGTAAAATCTTTTCATATTTCCTCCATAAAGTATAATTGACTTAAGTAGTCCATAAGCTTGTCTCTCTTATCCTTCAGCCTTTATACCGCCATTTTTTGCCTGCTTCATCGTACTCAAAAAATTGCGCTACCCCCCGAAAGGCATTGACTATGGCAGCTTGTCTTTCGGCCTCACTGCCGCTGCCTTTCAGCAAGTCAGCGGGATTGCCCATCATTTGGGAAGCCATGGCAGAGCCCGCCATATTGACGGCTTGCGAGCCCATGCTGCCTAAAGCTCCCCCCGCCATATTGGCCAGCGCCGAGGTTGCCATGCTAGCCCCGGCCGCCATGCCCGCCATCTTCATGGCATTTTTCATCAGCTGGTCTTGGTCGGGCACAACCACCGCCACCGTTTCAATGGGCTTCTCCATTCCCTCGGTGTGAAAGAAGAGCTTAATCATATTATTTTCCCCCGGCTCTTCTTTAACGATGAGGGGTTTGATGAGTTCGTAAGTTAGTTCCATGGTAGTTCCTCCTCTGTAATAATTTAATTATAATGATTTAACCATACCTGTCTGGGTTCTTACTTTAATTAGTCTCTCTCATACGCCCCCATCGACCAGCCCGTCGCATCGGCGTTGGTGACATTGCCACTACACACGCCAGAAGTTGGCAGGCTGGCGGTACGGGTGATACCTTCAAGGTCACCCGTAAAATTACTGCTGAGGTTCAGGCCGCCATAGACCACATTACAGGTAGCGGTCGTGGCCGGCGGCTTCAGGCGCGCGTCAATTGTCAGATTCGTGCTATTACTGCCCCACAGGCGGATGGATTTATACCGCTCGGTAGCAGCACTTAAAGCCGGGGAAAAGGTAATTGTGCTGGCCGAAGCCGTACAATTGACAGCCGTTATTTGCCGGGCGACCCCATCACGGTCAT
>CALHRC010000231.1 GCA_938038265.1 uncultured bacterium | reverse complement strand
TTGTTTTGAGTTACTAACCAGCCCCTGCCGGGGGGTGATACCTGAAAGCTTTTTTTGCAACTTTTTTATTTTTATAGTACTCATATAGGGGCAGAGGATATATGCCAAAGAAAATGACCAAATACCTTAACCAAGCTTCCCTGTGGTTTAACCGCTGGTTTGGCGGCGAGCAGATGTTTATTTTGCTGCACTTTATTCCCCTGTTTGCCTTATACACAGGGGTAAATGCGATTGACTGGCTTATGTGCGCTATTTTGTATTTGCTGCGCATGTTTTTTATCACGGCGGGTTACCATCGCTATTTTGCCCACCGGGCCTTTAAGTTAAATCGCTTTTGGCAATTTATCTTTGCCTTTATGGCTGAAACTTCAGGGCAAAAAGGGGTGCTGTGGTGGTCAGGGCACCACCGCGAACACCACCGCTTAAGTGATACGAAAGCAGATCCCCACTCGCTCAAACAACATGGTTTTTGGGAAAGCCATATTGGTTGGATTTTCAATCCTAAATACAAGGCAGTACCCATAGATAAAATTAAAGACTTTGCTAAATACCCCGAAATTAGGTTTATTAGCAAACACGACTGGATTCCTCCCTGGACTTTAGGCGTGGTCAGTTGGCTTATTGGTGGCTGGTCAGGCCTGTGGATTGGTTTTTTCTTAAGTACAGTTATCACCTACCATTCGACATTTACCATCAATTCTTTAACCCATAAATGGGGCAAAAAACGCTATGAGACCGGCGATGATTCTAAAAACCACTGGTTGCTGGCGCTGACTACCTTAGGGGAGGGCTGGCATAACAACCACCACTTTTACCAACATAGCGCGCGCATGGGCTGGTTTTGGTATGAAATTGACATTACCTATATGGTGCTTAAAGTTTTAAGCTGGTTGGGGATTGTCAAAGACCTGCGCCCGGTGCCCAAGCAGTTTAAGTATGCCCATAGACCAGAAAAACTGGCAGCCCTGGGCCTACAAAATGCCAGCGTAAGCCGGGTTAAAGTAAAAAAACAGCCGCATAGTTTTAGTGACTTAACCCCAGCTTGAGTTACTACGGTTGATTTTTAGGTTCTCCTGCATGACAGCGCATGGATAGACCGCTGCAAACTAACGAAAAAATGTCGGTAATGCTGCTAATGGTTTTATTTTTTTTGATGGCAGGATAAACTAAAGCAGCGGTTGCCATAGAGGGGTCATCGGCAGGGTAGCCATGAGAAAAAAAACTGCGCTCTGCCCAATAAACCAGCTCGCTGCTGTGATCTTGCAAAACAATGGTTTCCCCTTGGGAGAGTAAAAAACCTAAAGCGCGAGGTTCGCTTTCTTTTTTTAACTTTTCAAATAAAGTACCTGAATGCACCAATGTTATGCCAGGGCAAGTAGTGGTTAATTCGGCCGACCAATGGACAGGTACAGGGGGATGTTTACTTTGTTTGCCGGGCAGCAACCACGCAAGACCAGCATGGCTGCGAAAGATAAAATCATAAGACGCCGTATCAGGTTGGATGTAACCTTGGTTTTTCAGCCAGACATTGGGCAAGCAGGCGCCGCGGTATTCTCTAAACCCGTGATCTGAAACGACTACAAAAATTAAGTTTTTTTTATTGTAAAGATCAATTTTTTTCACTAAAGCACCAAAGTCGGTATCAATAGTCTTTAAAGTCTGAAGTGCCTTTTCAGAAAACATGCCATAACGGTGGTGGGCAGTGTCTAAATCTGTAGTATAAATAAGGGTTAAATCAGCGCGGTAATAGTTTACGGTAAAAGCCCCCGCAGCAAAACGCTCGCTGTCCGTGCTGTTTTCATGAAGAGAAATTTTTAGCTGTTTTTCTAAGTTTTGGTATATCCCCCCTGTTGACATAGCGCGCAGTAATTTAATATCTTCACGGTTTTTATAGCGATAATACTGGGGGATGTTCCAGCGGATGTTTGCTCCTAACGTAACTGGCCAATAAAGAGAAGCGACGGTTTTTTTATTCTCATGGGCAAAATCCCACAGTGTCTTAACATGAATATCCTCAGCGTACCAGTTCCATTCTGCCCAAGTGTCACGAAAAGGTTCAAAGGGATGGTTGCCATTGATACCATGTATAGCGGGGGCAACGCCGGTTACCATACTGGTGTGCGCTGGAAAAGTAACTGTGGGGTTTACCGACCGTACCGGTTGGAACAGACTGCCCTGTTGTGCAAAATATAATAAATTAGGCATTTTTTCACGGCTGCGCTCAGCGGTAAAATACGCGGCAGGCAGCCCATCAATGGAAAGTACAATAACCCTTTTATTAGCCCATAGCATTACTGTGGGAATAATAAGGGAACAAAAAACAATATAAAATTTTATCATGCCGGTGGTTTTACTCTGCTTGGTACATCCACCCAGTTTAGAGATAGTTTGTATAATAAAATAACCTCCAGTCGGGAGAACTGGAGGTTCAGAGTGGTACGGCGATATATCTGTACGTTGAAATCAAGCCGCCTTTTGTTCAGGCGGCTTTAACGCTCTTAACGTAAGAGCTGCAACACACCTTGTGGTCTGGTGTTGGCTTGTGCCAGCATAGCGGTGCCGGCCTGGGTGAGAATTTGGTAGCGCGTAAAGCTCGACATCGTCTCTGCCATATCGGTATCGCGAATACGGCTTTCGGCAGCTTGGATATTCTCGTAAGCGTTCATCAAACCTTTGGCGGCATGTTCAAGGCGATTGTAGTAAGCGCCTAAGTCTGCCCGCTGTTTGCTGATAATGCGCAGCGCCTCATCTGCTAAACCGATCACCGAGTTGGCCTTGCCGGCTGTCGAAATCGAAATGAAGGTCAGAACAGTTGGGTTGCGCAATTTAAGACCTGCTGTGGTCATAGTCTCAATATATACCCGCTCGCGTTGGTGCATATTGGCGCCCATGTGGAACCACATGGAGGCAGTGGGATTGAGACGAGCAAACGAGCCTGTCAAAATCTTCATTTTATTGAATTCCGCCTGCGAGGCAATACGATCAATTTCGTCAATTAATTCTGAAATCTCAATTTGTATCTGCTGGCGGTCTTCTTCGGTATAGATACCGTTAGCGGCTTGTACTGCTAACACGCGAATACGTTGCACAATCTCTTGGGTTTCTTGCAGATAACCTTCGGCGGTCTGAATAAAGCTCATACCGTCTTCGGTGTTCTGCTCAGCCCGGCGTAAACCGTGAACCTGCGTCCGCATTTTTTCTGATACAGCCAAACCTGAAGCATCGTCTCCAGCGCGGTTGATTCTCATCCCGCTCGAGAGTTTCTCCATGTCTTTGTCCAGATACCAGTTTTGAAATTTCAACACGCGGTGCGTGTTGATCGCGGACATATTGTGATTGATGATCATTGTTTCCTCCTTGAAACAAATTTTCTTTAAGTCGGCTTCCCTGCCTTCTCCGCTCGCGCTTGTCGCGCGCTCGGCGAGAGCTTCTTTGAGTTACCCGGCAAGTCCACCGGGTTCTTCTAAGAATCCCGGTGATCTGTATCATTTTTCGGGAATCCCATAAAATCCTTTAGCACTTTTTTTAAGAAAACTAAAAAGAAATGAAAGGGGGGTGCCCCCTGGCTGCGGCCGGCCTGCGCCACCCCCCGGCTTTGCTCTTGATTCTTTTGCTCTCGACGTGATAGATTGTCAGCTGTAAATGGTCACTAATGGCGGTAACTGACCAAAGACTTTGCCCAATCTGCGGCGGTAAGGGAGTTATTTTTCGACCTTCTACAGGAAAGGGCAGGATCAACTACTTAGAACTTTGCGATTGTATTAAACAGATGTGTGCTACCTGTACCGGTGATAAACAGCCTCCTTATATCTTCTATGACGAACAGGAAAATATCATGCGGCCCTGTCCTTGTGCTTCGGCGCGCAGGCACTATGCCAGAATAGAAAAACTTTACCACACTTCAAATATCCCAGTAAAATTTCGCTACCGACGCCTACAAGAATTCTGTACCGATTCCGACAACGAAGCGGAAAAAGCAAATCTACTAGTGGCTCTCGATACCGCCCGACAGACCATTGCCCAGTTTCAGGATGCCGAAGGCGAACGCCGCGGTCTCTATCTCTTTGGTCCGCCCGGCACCGGAAAAACCTTTTTGGCCAGCCTCATTTTAAATGAAATTATCTTTCAATTTGAAATTGAAGCCCGATATGTTAAGATTACCCGTGATTTTTTCAACCGCATTCGTGGAACTTTTAGCCAGGACTCATCTGACCGAGGTCGGGCTGAGGCGATCTTTCAGGAATTAGCCTATGTTGAGGTTCTGGCGCTTGACGATTTTGGGGTGCAGGCCGACAGTGCCTGGGAGCAGCGTACCCTCTATGATCTGATAGATTTGCGCTATGAAAATGACAAAGTAACGATTATGACGTCCAACCTAAGCCCCGATGATATTAAACGCTCTGATTTTCGGTCAGTAAATCCATTAGCTATACAAGAAGCGGTTACATTGTACCAGAGAATTTTTTCTCGCTTAAAAGAAATGACTGATTTTCAAGAACTGGTGACTCGTGACTATAGAGAAAATTTTAAACGTTAAAATTCATCTTTAAGTCCCATAATGTCGCGGGCTTTCATTTTGTTTAGTACGCCGGCAACAATACGTTTCAAAGTACGCGGCGAAATGTCAAAAATTGTCATCAAGTCTTTATATTTGACGCCCTCTAATTTGTGTAAGATAAAAATACTGCGCTCCTGGTCATTGAGACTATCGAGAAAGTCATCTAACCGCTGCTGTATTTCTTTCTTCTGTAGGGAATCTTCCGAGTTGTGATCCATGACTTGATCCGGTTCCGTCAAGGCGTGAGTCAACCGGCGGTTTTTGTTGCGCGAGTAAGACAGGCACAGGTTGCGGGCAACCCGCAGTAGCCAAGCTTCAATTCTGCTCGTGGATGTATCAAGGCGGTTCAGGCGATCGTAGAAGAGCAGAAAGACTTCTTGCAAAATATCGAGCGCATCTTCCCGATTTCCAATCGTTTTTGCGATATAATTAAAAATTTTCAGGTGATAACGGTTATAAATTTCATGAAAGCGAGCTTCCTGAGAAATAAGCGGTTGCGGAACAGAAACATCCGGCAGAGGCTGCTGTTGTGGTTCTTGGGGAGGCATAATGGTCAGACAAGCTCGCCCCTGAGAGAGGCGCTGGTTGCGCTGGTAATTTTCACCTCAAGCACATCGCCTAGCGCCGGCACCTTTACCCCCACCGGAAAAATAACTTTTCGGTAGTTTGTCATGCGCCCGAGAAATTCTTGGTGGTTGCGCGGCGCCATCCCTTCGACCATGACTG
>CALHRC010000230.1 GCA_938038265.1 uncultured bacterium | reverse complement strand
CCCCGGTAAAAAGCGAAATATCCAACCAGATTTCAATTATCGGCGAGCAAAAAGCACCTCGGGCGCTTATCAATGAGATGAAATCCCAGGGGTATGATATCAAAGTACCCGAAAAAAGTGACATAACCATACAGGATCTCGCCATCCAGCTACTCAATTCAGGTTATGATCTTGACCGCTTGACCCCGTTACTGCAGAAGCACAAGCCGGCAGCGGGCACCAAAAAAAAGAAAACTGCGGTTGCCGGTGGCAGTGGTGCGGATGATCCTATCCGCCTGTACCTCAAAGAGATTGGTAAAATTTCTCTGATCTCTGGTGATAAAGAAGTTGAGTTGGCCAAGCGGATCGAGGCGGGTGAAAATATCATTGAAGAGGCTGTTTTGCGCTCTTCCTTGCTGCGCCATTCTTTCATTAGGTATGCCCCAAAGATTGAAAAAAATCAAATGAAGATTACTGAGATCTGCCGGGCATCTAAGACATATTACATTTCAACGTCAGAAAACGAGGAACTCAAAAAAAGATTTCTTAAGGAAATTAAGCCGGTTGCAGAGTATGATAAACAAATTACAGCCCTTAAATCCAAGCTAAAGCGCTATACCCACAAAAGTAAAAAACACCAAGAAATTTGGGCTGAGATTCTTAAGTTAGAAGATTTAGCATCACAGCACATGCTGCGCATTGGGGTTTCCCAGAAAGAGCTCATAAAGCACGTCAGTAAGATCAAGAGTATGGTCTTTCGTATTAAAGAAATCAAACGCCATTTTCTCAAACTAAAAGACCGTTACGGGCATGATGTCAAGGGTATTAAGGCTTTTAACCGTTACATTGAGCGTAATGAAGATTTGAAGTTAGTTGAGCGCGAGATGGGCTGCTCTCTTGAAGAAGTGAAGAATATCATCAAAGATATCCGCAATAACGAGCGAAAATTGCGCCGCATGGAACAGGAAGCCGGCTCGCCGACGCTGATCATTCTCGCGTGGGGAGAAAAAATTTCCCGTGGGCAGCGTGAAATTGAAACCGCAAAAAAAGAACTGATCAATGCCAACCTGCGGCTTGTTGTTTCCATTGCCAAACGTTTTGCCAACCGCGGGATGCACTTTTTTGACCTGATACAGGAAGGGAATATTGGCTTAATGCGGGCGGTTGAAAAATTTGAATATCGTAAGGGATATAAGTTTTCTACCTACGCCACCTGGTGGATTCGCCAGGCCATTACCCGGGCCATTTCAGAACAGGCGCGTACCATCCGTATTCCAAGTCACATGATCGAACAGATCAATAAAGTTAACCGCGAGATCCGACTCTTTCTGCAAGAAACTGGCCGGGAACCCAACGACGATGAAATTGCAGAGCGTTTGGGCTGGCCGGTGGTGAAAGTAAAACAAGTTAAGAGTGTTGCCAAAGATCCGGTCTCGCTGGAGACTCCCGTTGGCGAAGATGAAGATTCCGAGCTGGGGGATTTTGTGGAAGACAAGAAAGCCGAGAGTCCTATGGCGGCCACTGCGCAGTCGATACTTGCCGAACAGCTCAGGCAGGTATTGGCAACTCTGCCGGCAAGGGAGCAAAAAGTTATCCGAATGCGCTTTGGTCTCGATGACGGTTACACGCATACTCTCGAAGAAGTCGGTTATGTGTTCAAAGTGACCAGGGAGCGTATCCGCCAGATTGAAGCTAAGGCGTTACGACGTCTGCGTGCTCCGACCAGAATGCGTAAATTGAAGGATTTTCTCGACCCGCACTGATTTCTTTAGCGTTCAAATAGAGTAAATAAGCCGATGCGGCAGGTCATGCCGCGTCGTTCACGGAAGCTGACCAGATATTCGCTTCGCAGTGCGTGCATCGCTTCGATGGGAATAAGGTGGGGTGATAAGCAGATTTCTCCCAATTGAAAACCGCTGGGAATTCTGGCCTGGTTGCAGGAGTCAGTGACCTGGCGGAAGAATCTTTCCGCAAAAAAATACCAGATATTTTCTGCTGCTTCAGAATAGCGGTTTTCTACAATAAAACCACTGCCCAGGTGTTGGAGCATTTTCTGCCGATCTAAGTTATCCAGAGTGACCAATACTGTCGCACAGGGGTTGTCTTTGAATTCGCCGCGCGCAACCAGTTGTAGTTCCGGCAGCCTTGTGAGTGCTTTGGAATGAAATAATAACTTGCAATCGGAATTAGGAAGAGAGCGAAAATAAAGGATAAATTGTTCTTCGACGATTTTAGCAAATGCCTCTTCCATCCTGGGATCGATCATCTCAATAGCCCAGCAGGTTGACTATCTTAAGCCATTCCGTTCTTAACTCAGCTTCGGTGGAGTTCTCTATGGATATGA
Organism: uncultured bacterium; assembly: GCA_938038265.1. Lineage (GTDB taxonomy): Bacteria > Spirochaetota > Leptospiria > Turneriellales > Turneriellaceae > CALHRC01. The sequence continues at coordinate 2,586 of CALHRC010000230.1, read as the reverse complement.
AAATAACATAGTTTTCATGTAGGAAATAAATTCTGCCTGGGGCTATAACTATGTCGAGAGAATGTCGGTTGTGCTGGTGCTGTTCTAATATATAGTTTTCTCTCCTGGTTAGAGAATTCAAGTAGTTGAGTGAATGGAGATTGTCGGCAAATATCCTGAAACCAAATCTACCAGTTTTGTCCCGGTCTGTTTTCCAGGGTGCGGAAAAAAAAGATTCACTATCGTAAATTACTTGCTGCAGGTCGGTCTCTTCCCGCAGAAAAATTGCAAACATGGCTGGTCGCGAGTTACCTTTTTCAAACTGCGCCGTAAAAGAGTTTAGAAAAGTGGACCAGTCATCCCGGCTTATTTTTTCGTCCGAGCTGAAATGCCAGACAGTGCGGTTATGCCACAGGCCCGCTGACATCAGTTGTCGGGAGATATAACCCCAGCGTATATTTTCATTGGAAAAATTAAAATGGGGTGTTGCAAGTTGCCTTATGTTGAGAAATCCTGCAATTGCTTCAATCTCGTCAGAGTAAGAAGCTCGCTGTACAACCATGGTGCGGTTGCCGTTGGTGTACTTCTTGACCTTGACGCTTTGGGGTTGTGGACTGCTCCATGGCAGAGAAACTTGCTCATGTTGGGGCAGCGGGGTATAGGAGCCAACCGCATCGGGCCAAGGCGTTTCTTTCTTAAATGTGGTACAGGCAGTCAGAAGATATAACAGTGCAATACGCTTTTTCATTTCAGAGAACCGCCCGCGGGCTGCTGTGGGTAATGATCCGCAGATCGTCGCGCCCTTTTGATTCCATTAGAGCGTTTTCCAGACGTCTTAAGTAGAGTTCTATGCCAGCAAGATCGCCGGAGCGCGGAACAATGGCGCCATAGAGTTTTAAGCCCATAATCTGTGAAGTCAGATTCTGCAATTCACGGCTGGTCGCCAGAGCCTGTTCGATATCTCTCTCATGTTCGGTTAAAGCAAAATCAAAAATAATCGCTATTCGGGTTCGGTCAAGGCGTGCTATTGCATTGTTGCCTTCACTGCCGGGGGGATTTACATGGTGGCTAACCGCTCGAGCCCAGCGCACAAGAGTTGCTGGAGCTACCCGATCAATTGCAGGGATTTCAAAAATCGCTGTGGCAAACGGTCTGCCAGAGAGCAGTCGTTCTTTAAGAGAAATCTGAAAATAAGGAGCAGTAAAAAATCCAGTATCTTCATCGACTGCTGCAGTTTCAAAAGATCGCTTGATATGAAATTCGCGGGCAAATAAACTAACTTCTTGCATCGCCTGGTGCAGGCTCATCTCGGCAAAAGGTAACATATTAGCCGCGGTGAGGTACAAAGCCCCCATGAGTTCACCTTTGCTTCTCACCGGTAAAATAGCTTCGTCCTTGGTGGCGTTGCAGATCGGATGATCCCATGAGGCGCGCTGTGCTAAATCATTGAGGATTTCGGGGGCAGGGGGGAGCAACTCGCCCCGAACAGTCAGGTTACCTCGCTTCTGTAGCAAAGCTTGCCAGCCACCTTTTCCCGGAACGTAATAAATGGCCCGCGAAAAGGGGCAGAGAACATTTAGCCGAGCGAACAGCGAGTGTATTTGGTTTTCAAGCTGCAGTGGCCGCAGGGCGCCTGGCTGCCTTACCTTTGCGTGGGCATTAGCTGGTGTTCCCAATGGCCTGCTGTTTTCAGCAAACCCAATTCGCTGTCTTTTGCCGGCAGAACCATTAACGGCAGCATAAAGCAGACCAGCCGCCACAAAACCCAGTACAAAATAGCCGACCATGAGCCAGACAGCCTGGGGGTACGTCTTTTTCGTATGCAGCCAGTATTCGGCAAAAGGTAATTTATGCCGCAGCAGAAAATAAAGGGAATAGCGATCAGCCGCATGGTAGGTAAAGGGCAAAAAAGCATTCTGCTTAGAGAAAGGCGCGGCAGGATCTACCTTGCCGCTGCGGAAATCATCTATGATCTGGCGGTATTCTGGTTCGGGGATTCGCTGTGCTGCATACATGCTGCCTAACAGTACCCCCCTGCCATCCGAGAGAATGATCGCAGCAGTATGGGGGTAGCGGTCAAAATAGCGCGGCAGTTCTTCGAGCAGGTCATTGCTGCTGCGTTCCTGCACCCGGTAGGAGTCTAAGGCTTTTCTAAGGTCACTGACATCCGGCCTGATACCCCGGCTGACTAAAACCACAATTACCAACAGAGGTATGAGGCACCAAATTACCAGAAGCACCAGAGCAGCGCGGGGTTTCATCTTTAATTAAATATCGACGTAAACTGCCGCAGGGATAAGCGGCAATTTACAAAAAGCTACTGGTGAATCACCGGAGTAACATGGTAACAGCGCTGGTTTTTTTCGAGGATAACGTAAATTTTTCCCTGTCGTTGCAGTTCGAGCAGTGCTTCGGTAAGTATGGTGCGCAGTTGACGCCGGAGCGCTGCTCCAAGTAGGTAGCCGGTCCGGGTACGCATTCGGGATAGGAACTGTTTGGTCTCTTCGCTGCCCTCGGGTGGGGCAACTGCTACAAAGTATTCGTCATAGAAGATATCGACACTGAGGCCATAACTGTGGCTCGATACAATGGCGGCGTTCTCATTGG
>CALHRC010000229.1 GCA_938038265.1 uncultured bacterium | reverse complement strand
TTAGGTAGCGGTGTATTGCCGGATTGCCGCAATAGTTAGTAGCAATAAGCACCGCAAACAGAATCTGACGCATGCAACATGCTGTTTTTATTTGCCAGGGCGTAAAGATAATTGCCAGCAGGTCTATTTCTGCATGCAGTTGCCGTATGAGGGTTTATGAAGTGCAGGCGCATCCGAAAGCATCGCGCATTGCGGTGGAGCTGCGTGATGGCGTCTATCATGTTTATGTGCGCAGCGCGCCTGAGCAGGGCAAAGCGACTGAAGAGGTACGTAAAGTTTTTGCTGAATTTCTCGGGGTGCCTCGCAAGAGGCTGAGATGCCGCAGCGGTGAGAGCAGCCGCCGAAAAATATTTGAGTTAAGCGACTAATCAAAGTGACGCTGTTTTTATTATCGTTAGTTCAATACAGCCAAATTCTTTATTTTGTTTTACCGAGCATATTGACCAAGTCAAAGTAGCGTTCCATTTCGCCCTTTCTCGATGACCAGCCCATGATCTTAACACCAAGGATCAGGTTATGGTTGCGATCCATCCCCGAATAAATAATTTCTGATGACACGGTAATTGGCTGCTGCATCTTAAAGACAATATCAAATGAGAACCCTTTCTGGTGCACTAAAAATTGTTTAAGTTCTGGATCATCAATCCTAATCTGCAAACCGTTCAGGGATACATTAGTAATTACCTGGCGCTTATTGATCATCATGGTGTTTGAATCGCGGATGCGATCAACCATTTCAAAAGAAAGCGCCTTGAGTTCCATAACCAACCCCAAATCAATTTCACGTGATCGGGAGATGAGCTGGATATAGCCTAAGGGGATCGGTGTACCGTCATGGCCAATGTAGATGACAGGTACGATCACTTCTGAGACAATTTTTTTCTTACGGTAATCGTTCATGACTTCTTCAATGTCGGTGTTCAGAGTGGCCCGGTAATCGATAAAAGCTTCCGTGTCTTCGGGCATGTAACACATGACATCCTGGGTATTGGGCAGCCACAGAATACGCGAAGTTTTGCGCACCAATTCAAGTTTTTCGTCGAGACCTTCAAACACTTTGATATGCACTTCATCGGCATAGCCTTTAAGCTTACGCTCGTATTCGCTAAAATGAACTTTCACTGAAGTCGGTATATTGAACAGTGAGGCTTTTATGGTATTGCGCGCTGCGCGAATACTATTGATGTTGGCATGATCCGGTGGAACAATATAGCGCGGGTACTTTCTCTCATTGGTGGCAATCTTAAAAGCCTGTACGTTTAGCCGGTAACGATTGTTACCCATATTGCTTTCGACAAGACAATGGGCTTCCATATTTTTCTTGAAAGTGCGGTAAAAAGCAGCGGACTCTTCTAAAGGGTGTAGTGTCGAAACAATAATTCCCGTTTTGGGAATAAATTCCTCGATCTTTACATTGATCTCATGAAAATAACCCTTCAGCAGGTAGGTTTTACCGAGCATATAATTCTTGATCATGTGCTCAATTTTTTCAGGTTCGGTGATAATTTGATAGGGGCGCTGGGTTCTCTCGCGTATGTTCGACATGCTGTTGGGACTATCCTTTGCTTACTTGGTACCGGTGTTTACTTCCCCCGGCCTGGTTTGCTTTTGCCTTTTTGTCGGAGGTCGGCCTGTGGTGTGGCCTTACTCCTTGGTAGTCGCTTTTTATTCTTATCGGTCGTTGCAGCACTCTTCTTCACTGGGTTTTTTGCTTTTGAGACGCTTGGCGCTTTAAACTTTACTGGCGTGCCTGTGGTGAGCAGTTGGGTCACCTGCCACTTTTTTTCTGCTTTTAAGAATTGTGGCGCTTGGGCTTTAAGAGGTATTTGGGCCATGGCTTTTTCCGTAAAAGCTGTGATAGACAGGCTGGGGTTTACGCCGAGATTAGCGGGAATCATGGAACCATCACAGACCAGCATATTGCGGTAGCCAAAGACATGGTTGGTCTCATCAATTACTCCGGTTGCCGGGGAATCAGAAATGGCACAGCCGCCTAAAATATGCGCTGTCATGGGTATGTCGAGCAGAACTTCATTGAGGCTGCTGCCGGCAATGCCGTTCATGCGTGCGGCTAAGCGGCGGGCAAATTCATTGCCAATTGGAATATAACTGGGGATATGCGTGCCGTCGGTACTGGCACTGGTGAGTCGCTTGAAAAACAGCGAGCGCCATCCCCGCTTGCGGGTGAGACGAATACTGTTATCGACAGTCTGCATGATCAACAGGATGATGGTTCTGCGCGCAAACCCGAACGGGTTTGACATACGCAAAAAATCCACAGGCGCCTTGAGGATGTTCCAGAGGAATTTCAGTTGGCGCGGTATTTTACCGCCACCATCGACCTGGATGGAGCTTAAAAAACCCAGCGCGTCAGAGCCACGGGAGTAGCGCACCGGTTCAATATGGGTATGTTCATCAGGGTGAACGCTTGAGGTAATGGCAATCCCCCGGCTATAATCGGCATCTTTATCGCGGGTTTTCACGCCAATGATAGATTCACTGTTGGTACGGACGGTACGACCGAGTTCGTCTGACAGGTTGGGCAGACGGCCCTTTTCCTTAAGCTTCAAAAGCAGGTTTACGGTACCTAAGACTCCGGCAGAAAAGACCACCCCTTTGGCGGTGAATTTTCTGTGGGGGAATCCACCAAGGGCGGTGGTGGTTCGGGTGCGGATTTCATAGCCTGCTGAGCCATCTTTATTTAAGGGGATGACATCCGTCACCTGGGTTTCAGGTACCACTGTTGTACCAAATTTTTCAGCAAAATAGAGGTAGTTCTTATCCAGTGTGTTTTTGGCGTCGAAGCGGCAGCCTACCATGCAGCCACCACAGAAATTACAGCCGGTTCTGTCGGGGCCTTCGCCTTCAAAGTAGGGGTCTCTAACGGTTTTATTCTCCGTGCCGAAAAAAACACCCACTGGCGTTCTTACGAACGTATGGCCTTTGCCCATTTCGGCGGCAGTTTCCTGCAACAGGCGGTCAGGTTCCCACAGCCTTGGGTTTTCGGTCACCCCAAGCATCTTCTGTGCCAAATGGTAATAGGGCAGAAAGGCCGGTTTGCCGCCCAGTTTCTGTACTGCCGGGTGCTCAAAAAAACGATCTGGGGGGATGTACAGGGTATTGGCATAGACCAGACTCCCGCCACCGACACCGGCTCCACTTAAGACTAATACGTCTTTGAGCAGGGTAAGCCGCTGGATGCCATAGCAGAAGATTTTCGGTGCCCAGAGGAACTTACGTACATTCCAGTTGGTCTTAGGGAAATCCTGCGGGCGGTAGCGTTTGCCTGCCTCAAGTACGGCGACTTTATAACCTTTCTGTGCCAGCCGCATAGCGGAGACGCTGCCGCCAAAACCAGAACCGATGATGATGTAATCGTAATCCAGGTTGTGATCGCCAAGCATGGGCTCAAAAGCTAATTGCGGCTGGCTTCGCAAGCCTTTTTCCACCCGTAGCGGCGCTGATTCGTTTGACGCCTGGCTGCAATTTTTAAATCTGCTAACTACTATGCTTGCTATATCCCCGCGTGGAATTCTGCTGGTAATTTTATGGATCGCCTTATATGCCTGTTCCTCGGTGTCAAAATCAACGGCACCGGCAAGTATGACCCGAAGCGAGCGCAGCGATGACCGCTATGCCAAATCTAGGGTGGCAGAAGAATCCATTGGCGATTCTGCGGCAGATGAAGAAACTACTGAACTGCCAGTTGAGCAGGGAAAACCTGTAGCACCCGGTAAACGTATCGTGCTTTATGCCGGCCGGCTGGTGTTAGAAGTGCGTACGCTGTCTGAAAAAATGAGAGAAATCGAATCGTATGCCCAGACGCTAGGTGGTTTTACTGAACAGACCCTGCTGGGCGAACAGCAGGCCCAGGTGACCGTGAGGGTACCGGTAGCGCGTTTCTCGAGGGCGCTTGAAGAGCTTTCCGGCATTGGTCGCCTGCTTGACCGCGAGGTTTCCGCTGCCGACGTAACCCGGGAGTATCAGGATATCGAACTTCGTATGGCTAATGACAAGGCGGTGCGTGATCGGCTCTACGTCCTGCTGCAGCATGAGAAAGATGTCAACGAAAAGGTCAGAATCCTGCGCGAGATTGAGCGCTTAAACGGGGCGATTGACGCGGCTGCCCTAAGGCTTAAATTACTCTCGGAGCGCGCTGCTTATTCCACCATTGTGTGTGAGTTGCGCCTTCTGCAAAGCAACAGGCCGATAAAACTACCATCCCCCTTTGGTTGGATTGCTTCACTGAAGCCTGCTGAGCGCAGTATTTTTGAATATAAACAGATTAGGCTGCCGACCCCCGAAAAATTTTTCAGCCATGAAAAAGCTTTCAGAAAAAAAGAAGCCAATGCGCTCTTTATTTCGCCCCGACAGGCGCAGGTGCGTGCCGGGCGGGTGGATAATGAGCCTAAGGCGGACTTGGCCTTTTGGAAAACCGCTTTACAAAAAGAGTTGCTTTTTCGCGGCTTTGAGCTCGCAACAGAAAGTGATCCATCCGACCAGAGCCTTGTCTTTCGTGTTACCGAAGGTCTCAACACAAGGTACTATGCGGTGGCTCTACTGGTAACAGATAAATCGATATTTGTAATTGAAGCTTGGTATCCCGACCGAGAAGCGCACAATGAATTGCATGCTTTAGTGGCCAAATCTATCAGCGAGGCAAAAATCAATGAATAAAAAAATGTCGTTTTTAACTGTAGTTATACTCCTGTTGGGCGCCCGACCTCTTACGCTTTCGGGTAATGAGGTGGGTGTGATTGTTGAGGTGGGCGCTGAGCTGCGTACCCTCACGTTAGAACGCAGCCAGAAGGAGCTGCTGGACTATATTGAAAAGTCGGGGGGATGGTTTGTTCAGCTCAACCGCTACTACCTTACCGCTTATCTGCCGGCCAAGGTAACCACCGAAGAAATTGCCGCAACTCTCAGAGAGTGTGGCTACTTAATATCATTTAACACCAGCCACGAAAATCCAGCGGAGAGAGTCAATGACCTGCAACTAATTATTGAGAGTAAATCCAGGCACCTCAATGAAGTCAGAAAACTACTGCAGGGGGCCAACTTGAGAGCAACTCTCGATATTGAAATGGAGCTCGCCAATATTTCTCGCGATATTGAAAATGCCAAAGGGGAGCTGGCATTTTTACGACAGCGCTCTTCTCTGAAAAAACTTACTGTGCGCTTTACCAGCGAAGTTTCAGGGGAGGATGGTCCATCCTATAGCGGTTTTTCGTGGCTCAATGAAATTGGTATTCCCGGTTTTCTCGAGAGGTTTGAAGAATGAACAGAATTATTATCGGGGGACTTTTTACGGCTCTGCTGCTCAACTGCCAGGCCACGCAGAAGATGATGCTGCCTGACAGTTTTGTGCGTTATGCGAAACCCCAAAAATCAGTTAAGGCAATTACCGCTAGTGGGGTGCGTCTGAAAACTTTCCGTTTTCCTAATGAGCCGCGGGGTGATCTGGAATTATGGGCTGCTTCAGTCCGTGAGCAGCTTGAAAAAACGGGTTACCGCATCACTGCCTCAGAGCCTGTTGGTGCCCGAACCCTTAAAGGTATCCTCAACGAAACGCAAGCGCAATACCAGGGGAATGAATTTTCCTACCTTATTGTGGTTTTTGTGCAGGAGGACTGGGTCTATACCATTGAAGCTGCTGGCGAAAAAGCGGTGTACAATAAGGTGCGAGCTGATATTCTGAAAGTGCTCGAAACTTTTGAAGTGGACTAAAAACTACCCTGGTACTAAAACAGGTAATTTTGAAATTCTGCAAACAGCCAGCCTCTCCCGAAAGAGCCAACTATTCGCTGCGGGTTTTTAGGTTGCCTTGTTAGGCTGCCAATCGGGGTTTTAGCCCGAAAGAGTAGTCTAACTGCAGGGAAAAAGCCGCCGGTCTCCCCCGGGCAGGCTGTCCGTACTTTCTAAAAAGCAGCCTTTTTTGGTAACTATACGAACTAAGCACTTCCCGCAAGTAATCCACCCCAAAGGAAGGCAGAGCCTCGCCTGCTTTAAGCCGCCATAGAAAACGCAAATCCCGCTCCATCCAACGATTCTGCGCCAAACGCGCCAACA
>CALHRC010000228.1 GCA_938038265.1 uncultured bacterium | reverse complement strand
ACTTGCGGGAAGTGCTTAGTTCGTATAGTTACCAAAAAAGGCCGCTTTTTAGAAAGTACGGACATCCTGCCCGGGGGAGACCGGCGGCTTTTTCCCTGCAGTTAGACTACTCTTTCGGGCTAAAACCCCGATTGGCAGCCTGACAAGGCAACAGTTTTCTTTCTTAAGCCTACCACCAGCAACACCGCCAGGGAATCGGTATGCCCGCATCGCAGCCAAACATCCCCACATGTAGCGAAATTACATACAACCCACCGCTAACTGAAAAAGCGCGGGAAGACATCCCTACATCGGTGAAAATTATGCGCGCTCTTTCAGGCGGATGCACCCTCTCAAATATCCTCAAAATTACGGCAGCCGTGTACTGGTCAAGCTGTCCGGCGGGAAAATATCCCCACATCTGCAAAAATTAGGCAGTGCAAGTCTAACATCAGCCCATGCGAGAAACTGGGGAGCGGCTGGAAAACATCCCATATGCAGAAAAATTACGGCAAGCGGTGGCCTGGTCAGGTTGCCCGAGGGTAAAACATCCCCACATGCGTGAAATTACGCGCAGCCCGTCGGGTGGATGCAATCCCCCCAAACATCCTCATATAAAGGGAAATTACTTGTGTAGCCATTGCAACGCGATATCGCGGGACATTACATCCCCACATGTTGGGAAATTATAGTAGCGGTGGACTGGTTAAGTTGTCCGGCGGGAAAATATCCCACAGGCAGAGAAATTACGTGAAGCGGCAAGTGTAACATATCTTCCCGGACTGGAATAAAAAAGAAAAGCAAAGCGCTTGACATTCTAACCCCCACTGGGAGAGTAACGCTAAATGACAGCGGGCTAACTATGATGGTTCCGCTTGTTTCTTTATTGTTTCTTTATATGCACGAGGAGGCATAAAATGCATTTCACAAAACAAACAATTCCGGCGCTGGTTGTTATTCTGGCGGCTTTCTCTCTGTCGGCGCAGCAGTTGCCGTCTAAAGCCGCAGACTCAGATGCGCTTGCCACTGAAGCGGAAAGCAAGGTAAACAAGGCAGTTGAGGCGACCCAAGAAGCAAAGAAACCAGCAACTACTGGTACTGCAAACCAAGCAGAAACTCGTACGGCAGGTAGTGCTACTGCTCGTTCGACGGGTAGCACAACATCGACCACCAGTTCCAGTGATTCCCTAAGTCCGGTACTCTACAATGACGGTCGCATGAACTATGCTACTTCAGCGACAAAATTCCAACTTACTGCTGCCGATAGTCTCTCGAATATTGACTATATTGAATACCGTATTGATGATTCACCATTTATGCGCTATAATGAGCCTTTCTCTATTGACCAAGAAGGTCCCCGCCGCATAGTGTATCGTGCTGTTGATAAGGCTGGTAACCGTGAGGCTGACAATGTGTTTATGGTGACCATTGACAATACGCCGCCAACAGTAACTGCCAACTTAAATGGACCATCCTACCCTAGAGATGGTGTTACTTACGTTTCTACTTCAACAAAAATTGAACTGTACGCTAAGGATGTCTACAGCGGTGTGAAAAAAATCGAGTATGCTATTAACGATGGTGACTTTGTAGAAGGCAATTCCATTGTTCTCGACCAGCCCGGGCGCCAGAGAGTGCGCTACCGTGCTTCTGACAACCTAAACAATGTGTCCGCTGAACAGCAAATCGCCACCATGCTGTTAGATGTTGATAACACAACTCCTACGGTGGCAATCCGTACCAGCCGTCGTCCGGTTGAATTTGAAGGTAAGAAATATGCCCTGCGGGATACCATTTATACGGTAGAGGCTGTTGACGAAGGAGCGGGTATCGATAAGATTTTGGTGCGCATCGATGGCGAAGGCGATTTTCAGCCTTACACTACCCCGATCCAGTTTAGCAATGAGGGGCCGCATAGCATTGAAGCAAAAGCTATTGATCGTGTCGGCAATGAGTCTGAAATCGCTAAATTGGATATCATTACCGACGACGATCCCCCTACTTCATCTATCAAAGTGGTTGGTCAGGAATAAGTCACTGTAAGAGAGAGCCATCCAGATAAAAATACCGGCCGTCAGGCCGGTTTTTTTTGTGTTTCAGCCTGCTCCCAGCGCTGTTTTATCTCACCCAGGGATTTTTGTTCAAAGAACAGAGCTTCGTTGTGCAATACCGATGGGTTATCGGGGAACAGATTTTTCAGGCGCTCAAATAACTCTTCGGTTCTTTCTATGTTGCCCAGCCTAAAATTGTAGATAGCAGCTTCGTTTAAGACCGGCAGGTGGTTGGGATAATCCTTCAGTAATTCTTCAATTAACTGGTGCGCTTCCCGGTATTTACCCAGGCGGTACCAGTTGCGTGCCCGGTGTAGCCTGACGGCCAAAAGCGATCGCCCAGGAATACTGCGTGGCAGAAATTCCTCTGCTGCGGCGTGAAAGCCGGCTTCGCTTAAGCTTAAAAAAGCGGCCTGGCGCAGGGCATCGGGCAGAGTATCTTTTATGTTCTGTAAACGGTTTACTTCGGAATTATCTGGTTCGAGAACGTCAAGTAATTCCCTTGAGCTGTGGGCATAACGCAGGATAACCAGCGCCAGCAGGCGGCCCTCGCGGGAGTGTCGCAACAGCTCATGGGTTAATTCTTCTGTTTCCTGTCGGTTTGTGGGCAGTTTCAGGGCCGGGTATAGCGAGCCATTGAGCCAGAGATCCACCTGGTGCAGCCGACCGCTTTTGAGGAATTGTTTGAATAGTAGCTGAGGGATATGTGTAGCCACGTTTTCCCGACGGTACAATTCTAGCGCCAGGGGTAGGGTGGCTGCTGCTTGTAGGGCGCTGAGAAATTCAGAAGAGTCGGGTGTCAGGCGGCTTAGGCAGATTTTTTTGTATTCTCTGCGGTTGACCAGGGGAGTTTGCAAAGCAATTTTCAGGGAAAAATCAAGCGCGCTGTTGCCTATTGGGGTCATTTCTGCGGGTGTTTTATGCAGGTAAAGTCGATCTTGGAATAAAAAGTGCAGCCAAGATAGCTCATCCGTACTGATTTTTTTGTACGCCGCAATCTGCAGTAAGAAGCGCTGTAGGTTAGGCTTTTCCGTGGCTTCACTGTAGCAGGCCAGCAGTAAAGCAAACTCCGGATGGCGGTAACCGGCTTGCCAGTAGTCCAGCAGGGCATCGAGATCTTCCTCGGGCCTGTGGTGTGTGGCAAGTCGGGTGATGTGCCCGCCTTGCCAGATAAAAAAAGGCAGGTACCGTTCCCTGAGTTCCGGCAACCGGGCCTTGGTACGATCTGTTAGGCGATGGTAATCCGGTAGAGGCAATCGCTCGGCAGCAACTAATTTGAGTGCCCGGCGTACTATGGCAAAGGCGGCAATTGGTTCAGGTTCTATGGTCTCAGGCGGTGGTTCCGGTTGTGCGGCAGGCTTTAACAAGGGGGGGATGGCCTTATTACGACGGCGGTGGAGTGACAGCGAGATAAAAGTAAGTACAAGTAAGACCAGCAGGCTGCCGGCCAAAGTTAGATAAAACCAGAAAGGTATGGTTGTTAGATTCATGCGTATGGTTATTCTGTCAGCCGCATTTCGAAAGGAAGGTTAAGAGCCATCCAATATTACTTGTTTTAATCGTTGACAGGCTGTCAATGATTGAACATTTGTCTGAATCAATTATCGGTCGGGTACCCGCCCATAATAAGGAGAATATTTCAGTGCAAGTAAAACTTCGTTTACAGCGTTTTGGCAGCAAAAAAAGACCTTTTTATAGAATCGTAGCTGCCAACAGCCAAGACAAACGCGACGGCAAGTTCCTAGATATTGTGGGGATCTATCACCCCCTCGTAAAAGAAGGGGAGCAGACACGTCTTGATACCGAAAAAATTAACCAATGGTTAGCCAGAGGGGCAACTCCTTCAGAAACTGTGCAGTCAATCCTTAGCCGTGCCGGTATCTGGAAAGAACATATGGCGGTAAAAGCCCGCAATAAGGCAGAAAAAAAGAAACGCAGTCAAAAGCCTGCCGCTGTCTGAGGTAATAGATGAACAGCGCAGTTAAAGCAGATCCGGTGGCTTTAGTGGAATATATCACCCGCAGTCTGGTAAAGCATCCAGACGATGTGGCTGTGGTTCCCATCAAAGGGCCATCGTCTCTGGTGCTTGAATTGCGCGTGCACCGCGAAGACATTGGCATAGTCATCGGTAAGGGCGGTCGTATTGCCAAAGCTATGCGCCTGCTCTTAAACGCTATCTCTGTTAAAAAAGTCGTTTTAGAAGATGGTACTGTCGAGCGTTACAGTAAAATTATTCTTGAAATTGTCGATGAATGACCCAGCCTTCTGGGACTGAAAAAATACTGCAGCTTGGCCGCATCCAAAGACCGCGAGGCCTTAAAGGGGAGCTGCGCGTTACCACTTCGGGCGAGCTTTTGTACCATACCATCCCCACTGTATTTACTCTCTACCATGCTGCAGGTAGTGAATTAGGTTTTTTAACGCAAGCAAAACCAATACGGCAAGTGACGCTTGTGGCGATAGAAGAAGAAAGCGCCTTGCTGCAGATTGTCCGTCTCAAAGAAATTTCAGATCGCGGGCAGGCTGAAGAGTTACAGGGCCTTTATTTTGGTTTACCATTAGCTGAAGCTTTAACTCGTTTTGGCGGTGGCCATCCCCCCTACCTTTTTGAATATATAGATGCGGATGTAACCGATGTTGCTGAGCCGTCATTCACTGGTCGGGTGGTACATGTCTTTGATCGCGGTGCGGATTTTCTACTTGAGGTGGCTCTGCCTATAGGCAATATTTTGGTCCCTGGCAATAGTCCGTTTATTGTCAGTTTTACGCCCGGTAAACTGGTCTGTGAGAATTTGCGCTATTTGATACCCGATTAGCATGCGGATTTCGATCATCACTTTGTTCCCTGATTTCTTTACTTCGCCATTACAGAGCTCGCTTCTGGGGAAGGCCTTGGCCAA
>CALHRC010000227.1 GCA_938038265.1 uncultured bacterium | reverse complement strand
CCCCCAGGCGACATAATCTCGTTTTTTAGTAACTAAAAACCCCTGCAGGGGATGGAACTCTACCTGTGTTCTTAGGCTTCCTGAACATTGGTATGAATTTCCCCACCCCACCTAAATTGTTGACAATATTAGTAAACTTTTATATAATTAAAATGTGCAGTTATCGATGAAAACAGAATACGCGCTGCGGGCTTTATTTGAGCTCTCCAAGGCTTCGGGTGAAACACTGTCGCGCGCCGATATTGCTGAGCGGCAAGATATTCCTTTGCCCTTTCTGGAGCAAATTTTAATCCAACTGAAGAATTCCGGTCTCATCATTTCGCGCCGGGGGCCTGGCGGCGGGTTTGAACTTGCCCGACCAGGCGAAGAGATCACTTTATGGGATATCTACTGTGCTGTCGAAACACAGGCAGACTTCGACGGCGAGAAGTGCTTTCCTGCCATGAAATCGGAATGTAGCAGGATATCCATCTGTAAAATCAAGCGTGTCTGGTTTAAGGTAAATGAAACGCTGAAGCATACGATGCTATCTATGAACCTCAAAAATTTGCAGGAAATTTGACATGGAACAAGTATTGGAAAAACTAAATACTGACTATGAGCACGGCTTTATCACCGCTGTTGAGCAGGAAGTCTTTCCCAAAGGACTCAATGAAGACATCATCCGCATGATTTCCCGGCGTAAGAATGAGCCTGATTTTATGCTTACCTGGCGGCTAAAAGCCTTTGCTGCTTGGCAGCAGATGAAAGAACCTGACTGGGCGAAAATCAACTACCCAAGAATTGATTACCAGAACATCAGCTATTTCGCAGCACCAAAGAAAAAAATTGAAAGTTTAGATGACCTTGATCCTGAAATTAGAGCTACTTTTGAAAAACTCGGCATTCCCTTAAAAGAACAGGAAGTATTAGCTGGTGTTAAAGGCGCTCCCGTGGCAGTAGATGCCGTCTTTGATTCAGTTTCGGTTGGTACTACGTTTAAAAAAACCCTCGCCGATCTAGGTATTATTTTCTGTTCATTTTCTGAAGCTGTACAGGAACATCCCGAACTGGTAGAAAAATACCTGGGCTCGGTGGTGCCAGTTCGCGACAATTATTTTTCAGCATTAAACAGTGCGGTATTCAGTGACGGATCTTTTTGCTATATCCCCAAAGGGGTGCGCTGTCCCATGGAACTCTCGACTTACTTTCGTATCAACGCTTCGGGTACCGGTCAATTTGAGCGCACTCTCATCATTGCCGACGATGACAGCTATGTCAGCTACCTCGAAGGCTGCACCGCGCCGTCACGCGATGAAAACCAGCTGCACGCGGCGGTTGTAGAACTCATTGCCCATGAGAATGCTTTTATTAAATATTCCACGGTGCAGAATTGGTACCCGGGCAACAAAGACGGTGTCGGGGGTGTTTACAACTTTGTGACCAAGCGGGGCCTGTGCAAAGGCAACAATTCCCGCATTAGCTGGACCCAAGTCGAGACTGGCAGTGCCATTACTTGGAAATATCCCTCCTGCGTGCTCAAGGGCGACAACTCTATTGGCGAATTTTATTCTGTAGCGGTGACCAACAACCACCAACAGGCTGACACCGGCACCAAGATGATCCATTTAGGTCGCAATACCAAATCCACCATCGTCTCGAAAGGTATTTCTGCCGGTAAATCCAGCAATGCTTACCGCGGTCTGGTGCGTATCAGCGGCAAAGCCGAAGGGGCGCGCAACCATTCCCAGTGTGATTCTCTTCTTATCGGCAGCCGGTGTAGCGCGCATACCTTTCCGTATATTGAAGTAAAGAACAATAGCGCCGTAGTGGAGCATGAGGCGACCACCAGCAAGGTTAGCGAAGAACAGTTGTTTTACCTGCGCCAGCGCGGTCTCTCGGAAGAAGAAGCGGTATCGCTGGTCGTCAGCGGTTTCTGTAAAGAAGTTTTTCTCGAACTGCCAATGGAGTTTGCAGTTGAGGCACAGAAACTGCTGCAGGTCAGCCTCGAAGGCAGTGTTGGATAAATACGGATAAGTAAAAGAAGGAAACCTATGCTTGAAATTAGAAACCTCCACGCCGAAGTTGACGGCAAACCAATCTTAAAAGGCATCCATCTCAAGCTGGCTGCCGGTGAAACCCATGCGATCATGGGCCCCAATGGTTCGGGTAAATCCACCTTATCACAGGTGATTGCCGGTCGCGAGGACTATACCGTAACCCAGGGGGAAATTATCTACAATGGCCGCAATATACTCGAACTCTCGGTCGAAGAGCGGGCGCGCGAAGGCATCTTTATTGCCTTCCAGTACCCAACGGCGATTCCAGGGGTGAACAACATGCAATTTTTGCGCACGGCAGTCAATGCGATCCGAAAGCACCGGGGCGAGAAAGAATTAAACAGCGGGGATTTTCTTAAAGAAGCCCGATACGCTATGCAGCAACTGGATATGAATCCTGAATTTATCAAAAGGGCGGTCAATGATGGTTTCTCTGGCGGCGAGAAGAAGAAAAATGAAATTCTGCAAATGTATATGCTTAAACCTCGTCTGGTAATTCTCGATGAAACCGATTCAGGTCTCGACATTGACGCCTTGCAGGATGTTTCACGGGCAGTAAACCAATTCCGCTCACCCGAGAGATCCTTTTTAGTGGTGACGCATTACCAGCGACTGCTCGACTATATCAAACCCGACCACATTCATGTCTTGTTTGACGGGCGCATTGTAAAATCAGGTGGCCCGGAACTTGCCCTCGAACTCGAACAGAGCGGCTATGACGAAATCAAGGCGGCGGCCGTACTATAATGCCATCATTGCTAGAATTAAAATTACGCGCCAATCAAAAAGTAGAGCAACTAGGCCTGCCAGGGGAGCATCATGAAGACTGGCTCTACACCCAGTTAGAAAACATCAGTCCCGAAATACCGACAGCACCGGCGAGACCAGGCAATCATGACGGGGCGGATGTCTATCTCGTCAACGGGCATCTTGTCAGAGGGGAGTTAATGACCTTAGAGCATATGCCCCCCACCGTTATCAGCAAAATTTTAAGTCTCTATGAACGGGAAGCTTATGATGGCTTCTCAAGCTGGAATCTGTCCCAGTGCGATACTGTGCAGGTAGTAACGGCAGCAGGTACTATGCGCCTGCACCATCATGTCACCACAGGCCGCCATGCCGCCCACCCCCGTCTGGCTATCATCCCTCCCGCGCGCAGCACGACAACGTTGTACCTGCGCCTGACAGCAGAGCCGGGAGAATCCCTCACCAACCTACACCTGCTGCTTATTGCAGAGAATAATACGAAATTGAATTTGGTACTTGAACAGGACTTGGCAGTGACCGCCAGTTCCGTGGTTACCCTACATGCTATTGCCGAGAAAGACGCCCGAATCGAAGTAACTGACCTGCAGCTCTCCGGGAAGGTAACCCGACTGACATTTTTGGGAGAACTCACTGGAGCAGGCGCCCATTTAGCCCTCCACGGTTTGCTGCTGGGCTATGATGCACGTCACAGCGACTCCACCGCTTCCATTAGACACCTCTCCTCGCATACCACCAGCAAAGAGACCTATTACTCCATTTTGAATAACGCCTCTTCATCGGCATTTACCGGTCATATCTATGTTGAACGTAACGCCCAGCAAGTTGATGCCCAGCAACTCAACCGCTCACTACTACTAGGTGATGCTGCCCGTGCTTTCAGCCGGCCACAGCTGGAAATCAACGCCGACGACGTCAAATGCTCCCATGGCGCCAGCGTCGGTCGCTTAGATCCTACTGCACTGTTTTACCTGCGCTCCCGGGGGATCTCTCAAGCTGAAGCCCGACAGATTTTAATTGAAGCCTTTGCACATGAAATTCTCGCAGGCATTGCCGATCTCGACATACGAAAGTCAGTTGAGAGCAATGTCAAGTTTCATCTGCAGGATGTAGCCCATGGATAACCCAACCTCTCAAGAAACCATGCCCCAAACACAGCCTGTCAAGCAGGAGGATATAATTGAGGTGTTGCGCACCTGCTATGACCCTGAAATTCCACTTAACATCTATGATCTGGGGCTCATTTACAATATCGAAATTTCTGATCTCGGACAGGTCAAGATTGACATGACCCTGACATCCCCCAACTGCCCCTCCATTGAATCCCTGCCGGCAGAAGTAGAAGAGAAGGTCCGCGATATTCCGGGAGTCACTGGCGTCGAACTCAATCTTGTCTGGGATCCACCGTTTCATGTCAGCATGATGTCTGAAGAAGCCCGGCTGTCCCTTGGCCTGCTATAAGAAGCCGCCGGGGCGAAATTCTTTACACAGCGAAGCCGCCCCAAACGGCTAACCCATGGTACGCTATGTGATACTGTTATTCACTCTGCCACTTGTTTCTATAGCCGCAGTACGCTATCCCGTATCCCCCGCGGAGCCGAAAGTTGCCGGCAATGAAAGTCCGGTGGGTAAAAAGAAATCCCCCCAGACCCAAAATATACCGGTTCATGTCAGCTTAAAACTCGGCAGCGGGGATGAAATCCAGGGTACCATAGCCATGCCCGAGAACATAACTTTTTCGCATCAAAAGAATGGCCTGACCTATAGCAAGACCATCCGCCCGACACAATTAAAAAAAATCCGCATCAATGAATACCGATCGCGCAGAGGTTCAGGCAATTTCTGGGAATTTGAACCAGAGACTACTACTTTAATTACACAAGATGACCGCGATTTTACCATTACCGGCATTTTCCCTTTTCTGCGGAAAATTGTCATTGATACCCCTGACGGCACGACTACCGTATTCACTTTTTTTGCTGACAGTTGGGATGATAAGACTGGCTGGAGTGAAGTTGCCTCGAAAGACCGCCATTACCACAGGAAAAACCCACACCCGCAGGCAGTAAAAGAAATTACGATTTTGGGCACGCCCAGTGCTGCTGGCGATAAAACCGAAGAAGACTAATTACACCAGCACACCATCCTCAAAAAAGAGAGCGGTGATGTTTTCTCGGGGCGTTACGTCAAAGCTGTAGTTGCGTACGTTAATTTTAGGGGCCAAAGTTATGCCCTGCACTTGGGTGACTTCGGTAGCCGGTCTTTCTTCTATGGGGATATCTTCTCCCGATCCAATGCTGGCATCATAGGTTGAGCGCGGCGCGACCACAAAAAATGGTAGCTTATGCGCTTTAGCCAACACCGAGACCGCATAGGTGCCAATTTTATTGGCGACATCCCCGCGCCGGGTGATGCGGTCGGCGCCCACTACCACGAAATCAATTTCACCCCGCTTCATCATCCAGCCGGCCATCGAGTCCACAATGAGCGTTGCAGGAATTTTTTCCCGGGTGAGTTCCCAAGCAGTTAGACGGGAGCCCTGCAGGTAAGGCCGGGTTTCATTGGCAAACACATGTTCCACACGGCTTTCGCGGTGCAACAACCGAATGACCCCCAGGGCCGTGCCGATACCGCCGGTAGCCAGAGCTCCGGTATTACAGTGGGTCAGTATGCGGTATTTATCTTTTTTAATGTGGTGGCGGATGTATTGTACTGCCTGCTCACTCATCTTAAGGCAGCGCTCAGCATCATCGGCATGAATTTCAGACGCTTTATCATAGAGGGCCAATAAGAGCGGCAGCGGGTTCTTATTTACATCGGGATTTGCCGCTAAGTGAGCGAGGGTAACTTCACGCATTTGCGCGGTAGCCCACATCAGGTTGACCGCTGTGGGCCGGGCGCGATCGAGCAGGGCCTTGGTCTTCTCAGCAAGAGCCGGGGTAATTTTTTTTCCGGTTTGCACTGCCTGCCAAAATTCTAAATAAAAGCCATAGGCCGCGGCAATGCCAATGGCTGGCGCGCCCCGTACATGCATTTCCGTGATGGAGTGAGCTACCTGTGCTGCGGTATTTGCTTCAACCCAAATAGTTTCCAGGGGAAGTTTGCGCTGGTCGAGGATCAACAGCCTGTCGCGGGATGCTTTAAGCGGGGTAATCTTCTGCATTATTTTAATTCTCCCGTTTGCGCAGCAACGGAAACAAAATTACATCTTTAATTGATGGGTTATTGGTAAAGAGCATTACCAGACGATCAATGCCAATGCCGAGACCACCTGTTGGCGGCATGCCCACCCGCAGTGCTTCAATAAAATCTTCGTCCAGCTCCATAGTCTCGGCCGCGCCCTGTTCTTTCTGGTGTAGCTGTTCCTGAAAGCGCAGCAACTGTTCTTGGGGGTCATTGAGCTCTGAAAAAGCATTGCCCATTTCCCGTCCGGTAATATAAGGCTCAAAACGTTCGACGAGGTGTTCATTACCCGGAATACTTTTCGCCAGTGGTGAAATGGCCTTGGGATAGTGGGTAATAAAAATTGGCTGCACTAAATTGGGCTCAACTTTTTCCG
>CALHRC010000226.1 GCA_938038265.1 uncultured bacterium | reverse complement strand
TGGCTCCGTTTAGGGAAATGCGTGCTAAGGCTGAATCTAACCCAACACTCATACAGGAGGTACTCGACGCCGGCGCGCAGAAAGCCCGGGCGACCGCTGAACAGACTCTCGATAAAGTGAAATCCGCTATGGGATTAACTTCACGTTACAGCTTCTGACATGACTGCATCCGTGAGAGATCACTTCTCCAGCGAAGTGGATAACCTGAATAATACTAAATTTCAAATTGAGTTTACTACCCGAATCGGCGAGCAGCTCTCTGGCCCGCTGGCTACCCTTTGGCGCCTCATTGAAAGCTATGAGGTCGATATCTTCGAGGTTTCTCTCTCGCGCATTACGGAAGATTTTTTGCGTTATATGACATCCGCCGAGATCGCGCTTGAAGACCAGGCGGATTTCGCTCTCATGGCGGCCAAGTTGATCTATTACAAATCAAAGATGTTGTTACCAAATCCCGGTTTTGAAGAAGAGCAAGATGTGGATGTACTTCCACTGGAATTAGTCGAACAATTACTTGAATATAAACGTTACCAGCAGGCAGCCGAATCCTTACGGGCCTTAGAAGAGCGCGCCCGGCTCAGTTTTGGCCGCAAGCCCAGCTGGCACCACTATGAGGCCGATATAGAATTTTTGCAGGTCGATCTACTGTCGTTCCTAAAAGCCTTCCGCGAGTTTCTCGACCGTAAAGAACGCGAACAACCGATGCAGATTGAAGAAGAGGAAGTCGGCATAGAAGATATGATGGAATTGCTGCGCCAGAAAATATCCCTCGTGGGCCGAGTGTCTTTTTTTGCCATGGCGAAGCACTTGTCTATTATACGGTGTATAGTTTTATTTCTGGCGGTACTGGAACTGGTTCGATTGCGGGAAATCAACGTAACGCAAAGCGAGCAAATGACCGATATTGTGATGGTAAAGTATGAGCGACCTCGAGAATCTCAAAGCGGCAATTGAAGCTTTAGTTTTTATTTCTGGGGATGGCATGACGGTTGGAGAAATTGCCCGCGGTCTAGGAGAAGAAGCCGCCCAAGTTAAAATCGCTTTAGATTCTCTCGTCGATGAATTTCTTGAGCGCGATGGCGGTATTATTTTACAAGAAACCGCAGGGCGTTACCAGTTTGTTACTCGCCCGCAAATATATCCCCTAATACAGAATTTTTTGCGTGAGAAAAAAAAAGAAACACTTTCGCGCAGCTCGCTTGAGACCTTAGCGATTATTACCTACAAGCAACCAATCACCCTTGCCGAAGTGGATGAAATCCGCGGGGTCAGCTCACGTTCCCAGATAGCGACACTGCTATCTAAAAAACTCATCAAACAAGTTGGCGCAAAAGAAGCGCCAGGGCGCCCCGTTTTATATGGAACAACCCGCGAATTTTTAGAATACTTTGGCCTGAACAGCCTTGAAGAATTGCCGCCACCTCAGGACATTAAAGAACTCAATTTTGAGGATTTCTGATATGTTAGAAGATCTCAGAAAAAAAATCGACGCCCTTGATGCTGATATTGTCAAATTGATTAGCCAGCGCGCCGAAATTGCCCGTGAAATTGCCCATGCCAAATCGCTGGATGGATCCCCCATCTATCGCCCGGATCGTGAACTTAAGGTTTATGAAAAAGTCTCTGCTATAAATCCCGGCGTGCTGGATAATGAAAGTCTCTGTAATATCTATCGTGAAATTATGAGCGCCACCCTAAAACTCGAAGGGGCACAAAGCGTCGCTTTTTTCGGCGCCCTGGGAAGTTTTACTCACCAGGCGGCACTGAAAAAATTTGGTCATAGCCTTCAATTTGCACCAATGCGTACCATAGAAGATGTCTTTGATTCAGTGCAGCGCAAGCATAACCGTTATGGCGTCGTACCAGTTGAAAACTCCACCGAAGGAATGGTCAATGCTACGTTGGATTGTCTGCTGAAATTTGATCTCAACATCTATGCCGAAATCCGCCTACCAATACAGCACCATCTTTTTTCTTTAGCACAGAGTTACAGCGAAATTAAAATTATCCGCACCCACCACCAAGCCTATGCCCAGTGCCGCCGTTGGCTGCAGCAATATCTACCCCATGCTGAATTTGTTGAAGAGAGTAGTACCAGCGAAGCCGTGCGCCGGGTAGCAGAAGCAGGCAATCCCCATGAGGCAGCCATTGGCTCTCAGGCTGCTGGTGAATTATTTTCAGCGCGCCTGATGACCGAAAACATTGCCGATTATGACCGCAACTTTACGCGTTTCTTCGTCATTGGTCATGACAAAAGCGGACCAAGCGGGGCGGATCGCACTCTGATTTCTTTTATTCTACCTAACAAAGCCGGTGCCCTGTTTGAAGTATTAGAGCCCTTTGCCAGACAAAATATCAATTTAACCAGTATTCAATCGCGCCCGGTAAAAACTACCTTGTGGTCTTATGTTTTCTATCTTGATATGGATGGCCACTACGAACAAGCTGAAATCAAAACACTCTTGCAAACTCTCGCTTTAAAAACGGACTCCCTCAGGGTATTAGGCTCTTACCCAATAGATATTACCGTCCGGGTTTGATATTTTACCGATAAACGACTTTCACGTTCTTGAGATATTCTTCGAGCTCATGGATTCCCACAGCTGTCGCTTCAGAATTTTTGTCTTTAGCAGCCATTTCAATTTTGTGGCCAATCTCGGTAATCCCCTCAAAACCGTAACCGCCACCCGAACCCTTCATTCGGTGCCCTAAAGCCTGCAATCCTTCAAAATCACCGGCAGCCAGCAATTGCTTAAGTTTATCAACGTCACCACGACGGTTTTCCAAATAACCGGGGATGATGTCAGCTAACTCAGGATCTGGATGTACGATGATTTCTGCCATAGGTATCTAACATTAATTACCTGTTCTGTTATGTCAAGAAAATTGAATCGCAAACTCTTAAATAACTACCCAGCCTTGTTCAGGAATTCCGTAACAAACAAAGTATTTAAGAGCAGGTCTCTGCGCTACCTGCAGCTTTGCCCATGTTCTTAGAATTCGTAAACAAATACATGAACCACGCCCTCTCCGGGTATGAAAATCCTCACCGTCAGAGATCAGCGAATGTGACATGATACAAAACTTTTTTAGTAACTAACAATAGCTTATGCCCACGCTATCTAAAACGCCGTACCAAAGGATGCGCGGTTACCTAAATGCCCTCTTTAGCTTTCTTAAAATGTGAACCCCAAACTATTATTTCATAGCAATCTTACCTATTCTACCTGAGAGACATCCCTGACAGCCCCGCGGTCAGCGCTGGTTGCCATGGCCGCATAAGCCCGTAACGCCGCAGAAATTGGCCGCTGGCGGTTCATAGGTTTCCAGGCCCCTGCACCCTTAGCCTCCATCGCCTTTCGCCGCTTAGCTAATGCTTCCTCTGTTACATGCAAATGAATACGCCGGTTGGGGATGTCAATCTCAATAATATCCCCCTCTTCTACCAAGCCGATATTCCCTCCCTCTGCCGCCTCAGGAGAGACATGCCCAATACTCAAACCGGAAGTACCACCGGAAAAACGCCCATCGGTGAGCAAAGCGCACACTTTTCCCAAACCCTTAGCCTTAAGATAGCTGGTCGGATAAAGCATCTCCTGCATACCCGGCCCACCTTTAGGCCCTTCATAGCGAATCACAACAACATCGCCCGGTTTGATCTGGTTAGCGAGGATGGCCTCTACCGCAGATTCCTGGCTCTCATAAATACGCGCCGGGCCCTTGAAAATTTTAATTAACGATGTCGGTACGCTGGTGGTATAGCGCAGTTGTTCTGTCTCAAACATACTTTCATCAATACCAGCAGTTTTGACGATACATCCTGCCGGCGCAAGATTACCATACAAAACTGCAAGCCCACCGTCTTGGGTGTAGGCATGAGCTTTATCGCGAATACAGCCATTCTCGCGGTCATCATCCAGGGCTGGATAACGCATATTCTGACTGAAAGCAACCGTTGTGGCAATGCCGCCGGGAGCTGCCCGATAAAACTCTTTCACCTCTTCATCCTGGGTGCGTTTAATATCCCATTGGTCAATAGCTGCCCCCATGGTAGGTGAGTGTACCGTGGGAACATCACGATGGATAAGACCAGCCCGGTCAAGTTCACCTAAAATCCCCATGATGCCGCCAGCGCGATGCACGTCTTCCATGTGGTATTTCTGCGTAGCAGGCGCTACCTTACAAAGACAGGGTACCCGCCGCGAAATAGCGTCAATGTGCGACATCTTGAAATCCACCCCGGCTTCATGCGCCGCAGCAAGAATATGTAACACTGTATTGGTCGAACCACCCATAGCGACATCCAACGCCATGGCATTCTCAAAAGCTCTAAAGCTGGCAATCGAGCGCGGTAATACGCTCTCATCATTTTGCTCATAATAACGTTTTGCTAATTCCACAATCAAGCGCCCCGCCTTTAAAAAGAGTTCTTTGCGGTCGGCATGAGTGGCCACAAGAGAGCCATTGCCAGGCAACGACAAACCTAATGCTTCAGTAAGACAATTCATTGAATTGGCAGTAAACATGCCCGAACAACTGCCGCAAGTAGGGCAAGCAGAACGCTCGACGGCAGCTACCTCTTCGTCACTTACGTTGTCATTGGCCGCCTCTACCATGGCATCCACCAGGTCGAGCTTGCGACTCTCCCCTTTCCAGTTAACCTTGCCAGCTTCCATAGGGCCACCCGAAACAAATACCGTGGGGATGTTCAGCCGCAAAGCCGCCATTAACATTCCGGGAGTTATTTTGTCACAATTAGAAATACACACCAAAGCGTCAGCACAATGCGCATTGACCATGTACTCGACACTGTCAGCAATGAGATCACGACTTGGCAGCGAATACAACATGCCAGAATGCCCCATCGCAATACCATCATCCACCGCAATGGTATTGAATTCTTTGGCAACACCCCCAGCAGCTTCAATTTCCCGGGCAACCAACTGCCCCAGGTCTTTAAGGTGTACATGCCCCGGGACAAATTGAGTAAAAGAATTAGCAACCGCAATAATCGGCTTTGAGAAATCCTCATCTCTCATGCCAGTAGCACGCCATAGCGCACGAGCACCCGCCATATTGCGGCCTTGGGTTGTAGTGTAAGAGCGGTATTTAGGCATGGTGGTAATGTATTATGAAAAACATAGCTCGCAAACAATTTTAAGTAAGCGGGCTTAAACCCCCGG
>CALHRC010000225.1 GCA_938038265.1 uncultured bacterium | reverse complement strand
AAAAACAAGACAAAAAAGGAGAACCATTATGAGAAAAGTATCTTCACTGGCTTTAGGCCTTGCTGTACTGCTTAGCAGCGGCAGCCTGTTTGCCGGGCCGTTTAAGGTAGGCTCATACACTTGCACAGGTGATACCTATCTATGTAGCACCTTTGGGTCAAACATACAAGAACAACTCGATACCTTAGAGGCAGAGGTCAATGCCAATTTACCCTCTGTGGATGCCAAACGCTATGCCAATGGTATGGCCAATTCATTGCTGTTAAGTACCAAAGGTCTGTCTGTCGATTATGGTAGCAATATCAAACTGTTTGTCGTCGGTGGCGGTTTGGGTATGGGGATTGATCCGGGTGACAAGGGCCTCGATGGTTTCTCTGATCCCACAGGCATTTCAGGCATTGGCGCCAGTGTTTCTGGTATGGTGGGGATGAACCTTGGCTTGTTCCCCTTACCCGAATTTGGCCCTATTGACCCCAAAAAAGCGGTTATCTTTGCCAACTTTGCCGCCATGGATCTACCGAAAGTAGCCGATGAGCTCTCCGGCAGCTTTTCGACCATCGGTTTACATGCCCGCTATAAGTTTGTTGATAATTGGTCGTTTTTAAAAGGTTTGGTTGAGTGGAGCGGGGTGGATATTACTTCAGGACTCAACTATTCAAAGATGAAAGTACAGTTAAAATTTAACTTTAATGAGACCATCAATGAAAATTTAAACCCTAATACAACCATGGTGGCCAATTACAATGCAACTGCTATTTTAGGGCCTGAAATTGGGGTCTTTAATATTCCCGTAGAAGCATCTACCGGAGTGCGTTTCCTGTATATCTTTCGTCTCTACGGCGGCTTAGGTTTAGATTTCAATACCGGTTATTCGGATATTAAAGCCCAGGCTCCAGGAAACCTGCAAGCCACGATAACATCCACAATACCAGCAACAACTTCAGCTATTGTTTCGGCCCCAACTTCTCTTAACCTGGGGGGCTCTTCAAATCCCGATGTTTTTGGTATTCGTGCCTTCAGTGGCCTGCAGCTTGATTTTGCTGTAATGAACATTTTCTTTCAATTCAATAATTCGTTTACCGCTGGTACTTACGGCTTCTCAGCTGGCGCCCGCGCGTTCTTCTGATATGTATAGCGACAGCGCTTCCCGTAGGCCGTCATCTCACGGCCCAGCAGGGGAGCGCTGCTGTGTTTGTGGGCAGTAAAAAACCGCCGAAGTTAGCTGCCTTAAGACAGGGTTAAGTGCAGCGCTTTCATCGAGGGCAGCAGCTTTGGACCAGTGACGGAACTCCTTATTGGATATACAACATCCTGCTATATGCAGTTTGCTAAGCGCATTGGACCAGTTAAATATATTTCAATTAGGCACTGGAATCTTAAACCAGAATTCCGTACCACGTTCACTGCCGGTTTTTTGAAGGCGCGGCGGGCTGTTCACGCCGATATGGCCATGTAATTGGTCCACAATTGCCTTTACGATGTGCAATCCCATGCCGAGACCGGATTTTTCTCTGTGGTTGCTACCGCGGAAATCCGGTTCAAAAATGTAATGTATCTCTTCAGGTACGATGCCAATGCCGCAGTCACTGACCACAAAGCGCAGGTAGTGTACCTGGCCCTCCTGGCCCTCTAATTCCTCTGCTAATACATAGATGTCGCTGCCCGGTGGCGAATAGCGGATCGCATTGAGGATTAAATTGATTAAAGCCTGTAAGACCAAGACCCTGGCTAAGGGTAGCTGCTGTTGTTGGGTCTGCACGGTCGTTACTAACCTTATATGTTTGCTTAGAGCTTCACCTCTCGTAATGAGCACTGCCTCTTTGAGCAGGGTGCCGATATCCGTTGGGGATATCCTGTCCAACGCCAAATTTGTAGGCTTTAGGTTAATGGCGATAAATTCATTTAAGTTAGCGCGCACAGCATCAAAAATTTCGCGATCTAATAGCAGCCTGCCATCCTCCCGGTTGGTTTCGGCGATTTCCGCCAATCCCAGAATACCATTGCAGATATTGAGCAACTCATGGGTAAAAGTTTTGAGAAATAAGCTGTAATGCTCTTTTATTGCAAGCGCCATATTATGCTGCTCATTGTTTGCCATACCAATAATGCGTGGGATGAGTCCAAGTAGTTCCCCTCCGTCACTTTTAAGTATGTAATGTTTCTCATGCAATTTTGTAGGGGGGATGTAATTTTGTCGGATAACTTCGCAGTGCTTGTCAGGGTAGAGATCGGCAAATAGGCGGCTTAAAGGCTTGCCTAAGAGGGAATTGGTTGGCAGCACGCCATAGCTGCCATCCTCATCGCACACAATGAAGTATGTAATTTTTCTGTTGATAATGTCTGTCTGGTAATAACTTGGTTTGGCATCAAAAGGTACTTCACGTACGGTACTAATCACATTCTGGGGGATCATATATTGTCTTCCATAATGATTTCCAGATCCATTTCAATATGCAGTATTTCTGTCGGTGACATCAGGCTTTTGATCTTGTGGATCAGGTAAGCAACCAGCCTGTCTTGTGCTACCTTTAGCAAAATGTTTTCTCTAATAAAGATGGCTTCAATTACTTCATCGGAGCATTCCACCATGACAAACTTATGCGCGTGCAGGTATTCCATGGCCTTACCCATGGCCATAGGACCAATGGGCGCTTGTTTGCCGAGAATCACAATGTCCCTTACTAAAGGCAGGATAAATTCCCTGGCCGAGAGCTTTACTTTAATTTCGGTTTCCGGGGTCATAAACTATTATTTCTGTGTGCTTTTGTCATGTCAAGGGTAAATACTGGTGCGATGATACATCCCGCTTGACGTTGCATAGGGCAAATAGGCCACCGTATTACGGATGGATGAATTACAGCAATACCTCAAAGAACGCAAAAAACTCAAGGGCTACCTTTTCATTCCTTACTTGGCTTTAGGTGACCCTGACTGGCAAACCAACCTGCAGTTAGCTAAAACCTTGCTCGATGCCGGGGCAGATTCTCTGGAACTGGGGCTGCCGTTTTCTGATCCCTCTGCTGACGGGCCGGTATTGCAGCGCGCCTTTAAGCGTGTTCTCGCGCGCCCCTTCCACTGGGCTGATGCCCTGAATTTCATGGCGCAACTGAAAGAGTATGCCCCTGACCGGCGGTTTGTCGTGATGGGCTATGCCAATGTCTTTTACCAGCCGGGCTTCAAAAACACTTTCGCAAAACTCTATGAGCATAATGTGCGTGGGGTAGTGATCCCCGATGTACCATTTGAAGAAAAGCACCACTTAATA
>CALHRC010000224.1 GCA_938038265.1 uncultured bacterium | reverse complement strand
AGATGCGCGCGGTGACGGGGTGTTTGTAAATTTTTTTGGTCGCCAGGCTTCTACATTTAAGGGAGCAGCACTCCTCAGCTTGTTGGGCAGTGCTAAATTATTCTTATGCACCATGACTTTTGAGGGTAAGGGAAAATACCGGGTAACGACTCGGGTGCTGTCAGAAAAAGTCAATCGCCGCGATTATGCTTCTCTTGAAGAAGGAATTCAAAAAATTACCGAACTTTGGGTATCGGCGCTTGAACAGGAAATAAGAAAAAATCCGGAACAGTATTTCTGGGTTCACCGTCGCTGGAAAACCAGACCTCCGGAAGAGCGAGGTATAGATGGCGCAAAATAAAAAAAGAAAACTCAGCAGAGAGCTGGCTCTTTCGTTGGGTTCTTGGTTGATGAAGTGGTTGATTCAGATTATCGGAGCAACCACTCGGGTTCAGGCGGTTATTGGCAGCGAAGTGGTAGAAAATCTACTGAAAAACCGCCGACCGGTGATTTTCTGCTTTTGGCATAATAGAATTTTTTACAGTTCATGGTATTTACATAAATATCTTTTTAAGAAAGGAATTATGTTAACCGTTTTGATTAGCCAGTCAGATGATGGAGAGTTGATTGCGCGAGTTGTTAAGCGCTGGGGAGGGCGGCTTGCCCGGGGGTCTTCGACCCGTGGCGGACGCGAAGCCCTGCAAATTTTGAGTAATGCCCTAAAAAAACAGAACAGTTCCATTGTAACAACTCCCGATGGTCCCAAGGGGCCGGTCTATCAGTTCCAGATGGGTACTGTTCTGCTGTCACAGTTTACCCAATGCGAAATCATACCAATTTGTTTTGCCGCTGATCGCGCTTGGGTTTTTCGGTCATGGGATAAGTTTATAATTCCCAAGCCTTTTAGCAGGACGGTGGTATCGTTTGGTCAGCCTTACATTGTGCCGCGAAAGCTTAGTGAAGATGAAAAAGAAAATGAGCGTCTCAAGCTTGAAAAAGCCATGATGGAACAGGTGCGCCAGACAGAGGCGCTGCTTCAGGGCTTCATCTCCCAAAAAGGGTAACCGTTCTCCCGCCGGAACTGTCGAAAGGCTGCCGCGAGAATGACTTCGTCACTGCCGATAAGAATTGCTTTATGTCGGGCGCGGGTGATAGCGGTATAGAGTAGCTCACGGTATGTCATTCTATTTTCAGAATCATGCGGCAGAAGAATTAATACTTCATTGTATTCTGATCCCTGCGATTTATGCACTGTGATACACCAGGCGGTTTCCCATGCGGGTAGTTGGTTGGGGTAAAACCAGCGCACGGTATCGTTTTTTATGAATCCGGCTTTGGGACCTTCTCCGGGAAAATCTATTACAATGCCAGTGTCACCATTGTTCAGTTGCGTTATGGGATCGTTAGCCGTCACCATGATATGCTGCCCAGGAAAGAAGCTCTCGTTTTTTACGGCTAAGAGCCGGTTCAGGTTCTGGTTGAGGTAAACTGCGCCGCCTTTCCCCTCGCGCAAAAAAGTCAGTATTTTGGCCGCTGAGAGAATTTTTTTAATTTCAGTGGGATTATTTTTGTCAGCCATAAGGGTTCTTTGGTAGAGACTGCGGCAGAAAGACAGCAGAATATCCATGAGATTGTCATTGATTTTCTGTAACCGACTGCAGCCTGCGGGAGCTGCCTCAAGGCGATCAACGGTAAATTGTTCCAGAAAGGTGCGGATATTTTCTTGTCGGTTTTCAAGTATGTCTGAGGCGAGCGAAGAGATGCTATTTTTCAAATTGCGGTTTTTTTCATCTTCGCGCATATTACGGGTAAGGAAAATAACATTGCTAACGGTTTTTGCTCCTGTAGGTTGCTGTACATCCCCCCCTGATTCTTTTATGGCGGCCTGCAGAGAATTGTCGTAACGGCAGGCGTTAAAGTCGGGAACCAGTTCTGCAAGCATGGCCCCGCTGCCTACGGGTGGTAATTGGTTTCTGTCGCCGAGAAAAATGAGGCGACAGTTGGCGGGTAGTGCGCAGAGCAGGGAGTTCATCAATGAAATATCGATCATCGAAACTTCATCCACGATCACCAGCGAAGCTGGCAGCGGATTTTTCAAGCAGTAGCGGTATTTTCCTTTGCGGTATTCCAGCGTACGGTGGATGGTTCCGCAGAAAATATCGCTGGCGAGGGAACCGAGAGATTCCTGAAGTCGGTTGGCGGCTTTGCCTGTCGGTGCGCAGAGTCTGATTTGGTCTGGAAAAACTTTTTCGTTCTCGGGAGCAACTTGCAAAAAATAATGTATTAGGTATTTGACAATGGAACTTTTGCCTGTTCCGGGGCCCCCTGTAATTACCGTAAAAAATGAATTTATGGCGGTGGCAAAAGCCAGCTTCTGCTCTGGATTCAGAGGATAATCCATCGTGCGGGAAATATCATCGGCTATGGCATAATATTTTTTCAGATGGAAAGGTTGTTGGGCACAACGCAGGCGATCTAATTCTCTGCTCACTGATTTGACGGCAGTATATTCCCGGTGAAAGTAAAGATAATCGTCATAGAGTACAAGAGGTTTGCCGTCAGGTTCACGCGTTGGTGCAGCTACCGCAACAAAATTACAGTTTGTTACATCAGTGTGCGATAGTTGTTCCGCGAGAGATGCAAAAGTTTCCGCAAGATTTTCATTGACCTGCTGCAGAGCATCTTGTAGTGATTGTAGCAAAGCAGATTTTTGCAGGTGGAGCGCCAGATTCCCTCGTTCTCTTTCATAGACTAACAGATAGAACAGAATTTCTATTTCTTCTGTTAGGTTTATATGTCCTTCATTTAGTTGCGCAAACAAATGCACATAGGGCAAAGGAATTTCTTTAATGAGTAGATTTTTTAGTTTAGAGAGCTGCATGATCTTCCCTCAAAATTCCGCTGCTGGCTGAAGCCCGGCAATAGCGTAGGTAAAAATAAAAATTTCCCCCATATTGCAGATTTTTTTGCCGTAGCCAAATGTCGAGCGCCCGGCGGTAAAAATGACGCTGCAGCGCATATTCACTTCTGTCATAATCAATAAGCGAGATATTTTCGGGGATGGTATTGCTCTTGTAATCGGCAAAATATACCATTCCCCCGTATCTGAAGACAAGATCAATGACACCAGTTATATAGTCTTTTTCAGGTTGGATGTCAGCGGCGGCTAACTGGTCTTCAGGTTTAAAGAGAAATGGAACTTCTTTTAGGCAATCTTCTGGTTTGAGCTCTGCCAGCGAAATTTCTAATCCCGGGATCAGCGCATTAACCGTATTCCAAATAATTGTTAGTGCATGTTCAATAATGATTTGGTCAGGATCTTTATCGATAAAAGGAATGGCCGGTCTCAAAAGATATTTTTTCTGCAGGTTGCGTACTATTCCGACAATTGGCAGGGAAGATTTATCGTCACGGCATTCGGCTAACATATCTGCAAGAGAAAGCTTATTCTTATGCAGTTGCGTAAAATCACACTGCTCCAGTATTTCGTGCAGCATTAGTCCGGTTTCGCTGCCTTTGGGCAGTACATTTTCTTCAGGCAACTCAAAATCAGAAATAAGCGGTTCGTCAGCGTCTTTATCTCGCTCTACAGAGAGAAGGGCTCCTTCACCTGTTTTAGAAAGGCTGCTGTATGAGATAATCCTGCGGGAGCGTGTCAGAAGCTCGATTTGTTTTTTTTCTCTTTCAGAGGAAAACAAATCTGCCGTAACGGGAAACAAAGCCGAAGGCGGCTCTGCGGAAAAAAACTCTGAGACTTCTTCAGTCTGTGGTGTCTCGTTGAGGTGGCTGACCTGAAATAAATCATTACCATCCCCGCTGATAGCGGCAAGTTTGGCAGTTAAGCGACTTGATTCTTTGTTATCTTCAGTAACTGGAATATAGAGCAGGTATTTGGCGCGGGTGAAGGCAACATAGGCCAACCGGCGTTGTTCCCGGTCTTTCTGTTGGTTGTAATAATTCTTACTGATATTATTTTCAATTTGACCGCCCCTGGGGCCAATTGTAATTTCAATTTTGGGTTGCAGGAATAATATCTTCTGCGGTTGTTTTTGTTTGTCTGCATATATATCGAGAAGTTGTGGGTAGGATATATTACTTGAACCGGAACTCTGGTTTAGCAAGGCAAATACAACCGGAAATTCAAGCCCTTTGCTTTGGTGCATGGTCATGATCTGCACTTTATCTTTAGAATTGCTAGCGCTGGGGTGCAGGTTGAGATCGTACTCTGAAGCAGCCTGGCGTCGGGCCTGAAAGAGATATTCAGCAAGCTCATTGATATCGCACTGCTCGCGGATGGCATATTCTTCAAGCATTTCAAAAAGTTGGCGGTAGTCGGTCAGCATGCGCTCCGGTTCGCGGTTACTGCGGGATTGGGCGCAGCTCCACACCGCACTAGAACGCAGCAGATGAAAGAACTGAGGCCAATGGCGTTTCTCTGCGGCTGCCACGAGAGCTAAGTAAAATCTTTCTTCATTTGAGCCCGGGTAATTGTTGCCCAGGTCAGAGAGCGCTTTGCCAAAGAAGGCGGTTAATAGAGCGATTGAAAAAGAGCGCTGTGATTCTTGGTTGGCAAGGGCTTGAAGTAACTGGCGAAAATTCTCAGCCGCTTCGCTTTCCAGAATACCTTCTTCCTTGTAATAGAAGTAGGGAATATTAGCTTGCTTGAGAAATGGGTGTAGATCCAAATAAATAGATTTTGTCTCTACCAGAATACAAATATCACTCAAGGAACAAATTCCTTCATTTCTTAAGCGGAGTATTTCTTGGGTAATAAATTTGTTGTGCTGATCTCGGGTATCTTTTTTTTTCTCTGAACTTGCTTTAATAATATGAATAGGTTTTTGTTTTTCAATATAGGTTTGTAAATTATGTGGCGCTTGTACCGTATTTGAAGAACGCACCGGAGAAAAATCTAAGCGACCATCCATCAGAAAAAAATCTTCATTTTCCGAAAGATAATCCTGCCCTATAAATAGTCGGTTTAGTGCTTCGACCATTTTGACACTCGAGC
>CALHRC010000223.1 GCA_938038265.1 uncultured bacterium | reverse complement strand
GCGAGAGGCTACATCCCGTGGTACCAAATTACCAAAAGAGGGGTAGCGGCGCTCTAAAAAGTAATCACGTTCGTTTTCGGGGATATCTTTAGCGGTAATTTCCCCCCGGCGGACTTTCTCTGCTATTTCTTTGCTTTTAGGAACCCACACCCGGCCATCATTGCGCAGCGATTCACTCATGAGAGTAAGTTTGCTCTGGTAAGCACCTGATTGGGGGATGCAGGTAGGATGTATTTGCGTGTAGCAGGGGTTAGCAAAGAGAGCACCTTTTTTGTGTGCTCGCCAAGTAGCTGTGACATTGCTATGTTTGGCATTGGTAGAAAGGTAATATACATTGCCATAGCCACCAGTAGCTAATACTACAGCATGAGCGCTATGGCGTTGGATTTCGCCAGTAACTAAGTCGCGGGTGATAATCCCTTTCGCTTCACCATTGACTAATACGACATCCAACATTTCCTGGCGGTTATACATGGTGACGGTTTTCTCATGGATCTGCCGGTTTAAAGCAGAGTAGGCGCCTAACAGCAACTGCTGCCCTGTTTGACCAGCGGCATAAAAGGTACGGGATACCTGAGCGCCCCCAAAAGAGCGGTTATCTAAATAGCCACCGTATTCACGGGCAAAAGGCACCCCCTGGGCCACAGCTTGGTCAATGATGTTAACACTCACTTCAGCAAGGCGATAGACATTAGCCTCCCGGGCGCGGTAGTCACCCCCTTTGACGGTGTCATAAAATAGCCGAAAGACGCTGTCGCCATCGTTGTGGTAGTTTTTAGCTGCGTTGATGCCTCCCTGGGCAGCAATAGAGTGAGCCCGCCGGGGGCTGTCATGAAAGGTAAAAGCTTTTACCCGATAGCCCAGCTCTCCTAACGAGGCAGCAGCTGCTGCCCCTGCCAGACCAGTGCCTACTACAATAATTTCATATTTTCGCTTATTGGCGGGATTTACCAGCCGCAGTTTGGCTTTGTGGTTTTTCCATTTATTTTCAATGGGACCTTCAGGGATATTTGCTTTCAAATTCATAGTGTTTCTTCCTTAAGTAACCTTATATACCCCTTAAATCTTAGGGGCAAAAAAGTAAAAGTACACAGGGATAGAGGCGAACCCTGCGGGGATGGCCAGCGCTATTAAGGTGCCCAACCTTTTAATGAGGGGGGTGTACTTTTTATGGTTTAATCCGAGGGTCTGGAAAGCGCTCTGGAAACCATGGTTTAAGTGAAATGCGAGTATTCCCATGGCAATGACATAAGCCAGCCAATAATAGCCATCCCAGCCATATTGAAAAGCTTCAACCACCGTGCGGTAAAAATCTTGATTTTCTGGTTCTCTGATACGGTGCTTGAAAGTAAAAGAATTGAGGTGCACAATTAAAAACACCAGAACTAAAGCACCAGTTAGCGGCATGGTACGGGAAGATAGGCTGGCTTCACTGGCTTTTTTAACCGCATACCCCTGGGGGCGCGCGCTTTTATTCCGCCATGTTAGGATTGCGGCATAGAGGATGTGTATGAAAAAGCCAGCGGCTAAGCCCACTTCCAGTATGCGAATGAATGGGGAAGTTGACATAAACTTGGAATACTCATTGAAGGCGGCTGGCCCTTCAAAAAGCAGTAGGTTGCCGGCTAAATGGGTCAACAAAAAAACTACCAAGAATAGACCCGTAAGTGACATAAATAGCTTCTTCCCGATAGAAGAGCCTGCAAAATTAGTAAACCAGGACATAGAAACTGCTTTACAGTATGAAACAGGGGGACAAGAAAAAAATAGCTTAAATTCATGGAAATCGCATTCAATAAAAAAGCCCGGTTTAATTATGAAATCCTCGAAGATATTGAAGCAGGCATACAACTAGTAGGCACCGAAGTTAAAGCCTTACGGGCAAAAAAAGTCAACCTAACCGATGCCTATGCTGTTTTTCGCGGGAAGGAACTGTTCTTGACCAACTGCAAAATTGAACCATATTCCCATGGTAACCTGTTTAACCATGAGCCAGATAGGCCACGCAAACTATTACTAAAGAGAAAAGAGCTCGACCGCCTTAAAGGAAAAATAGCCCAGCGGGGCTTCGCCCTGCTGCCCCTGAAAATGTACTTTAACCAGCGAGGTAAAGTTAAGGTGCTTTTAGGACTGGGGCGCGGCAAAAAAATCCACGACAAACGCCAGACCATTAAAGAGCGAGATTTAAAGCGCGATATGGATCGCGAAATGAAACACTACTGAGATGCGCCTGCTGTGGAGGGGGATGGTTCTGCTGGGCCAAGGCTTGTTTCTGGCAACCGGGCTCTATGCCTTGCCTAAAGCTATCTGGCATACCGCACGTGGCTTTGAAGAGCAGGGTAATTATTTTGAGGCCATTACCGAATACCGCCGCCTACTGTTTGCACGGCCTGCCCTGCCAACTGAGTTAGAGGCCAAAATCAAGTTGCACATCGGTGATCTCTACTTTACCTCAGGGAACCTAACGGCCGCTGAACACTGGTACGCAATTCCAGAACAATATGAAGCCCGTCTGCGCCAGCTGGACATAGATTATGCTGCCGGTCGCGAATTTTACCCCCGGGTCTTAGAGTTACTGCGCTCTGGAAATCCAGAACAAAATGAAGTGGAACGCCTAAGGATAGAAGCTGCCCGCGCCTTTATTAGCCGTGGCCAAATACGGGCTGCTGCCGATTTGCTATCTATCCCCCTGCCAGCTGCTGGCTTGGAGTTCAGACGCCAAATCCTATGGGACGGCTTACAAAATATACCCCAAGGCCATTCTCGCTGGCAGATGCTATGGGGGATATTCCCCGGAGGGGCCTACCTCGCTTTGGGAAATAATAAACTCGCCGCCTTATCTTTTTTTACTGTGAGTACCCTGGGGATTGTGTCAGCAGCGGCCTTTGTCAATGGTTTCTGGGTGAGTGGCTTTTTTGCCGCCATCTTTGCCTTTCGCTATTATCTTGACTCCCTATACCAAAGCTTTAAGTGGCTCAATTCGGAAAATGAAAGAATCTGGCGTGAACATCGGGAAAAATTACTTGGGGCAACAGGTGGGCCAGTCTCTTTTACTGCTGGTGATAGTGGTCGCCTGCAGTTGTTACGTTCTGTGCGCTTCTGAAATTGTTTTGCCGCAGGGATTTAACACACTGCCTGAGGACGTACAACAGGCCTTACTAAAAGATATGAGCCATATCCAAGATGTTCAGGCTGAAATCAGGCAAACCATCCGCCAGCAGGGGGTGGATGAAAAGCGCCGGGGTTATTACTGGGCCGATAACCGTGGCAGATTCCGCCTGCAATTTTTTGAACCCGATGAACTGGTTGTTTTTGATGGTGAAAAACTTTATTGGTACATTGCCTCTAATGGATTTAGCTGGGTTATGGCACCCAATGATTCTGTGAGACCGCAAACCTTGACCCAGCCCGTATGGTTTTCCCGTGATTTTTTTGTAGAATATAAAGAGCCTCTAACCTCTCGTTTTTGGTCTTCAGATAAAGTTAGCTTTAAGGTACGTAACCCAACAATGGTAGTGGCCCTGCGCTACAGCCGCAGCATCCGAGCCATTATCCACCGCGAGTTATATGATATGGCCGGCAATCGGCTCCTTAGCGAAAATTTTGACGATCCAGTCGATTGTGCCGGAAAGCCTTTTTTTCGCCGGGTCAGCGTGGTTGCCGGACACGGTAAGTGGCAGGTAAGCAATGAGACAGAATACTACCATCCCCTCTGTAACCGGGGCTTGCCTAATTCACTTTTCTTGCCCCCCCCAGGACCCCAAAAAATATATCATCAATGAGAAACCAACTAAAAGCCCCTCTAAAAAAACTGCCTGAGCGCCCTTCTTAAACTAAATACCTCTGCAACAACAAAATGTTTAAGATGGCTCCAAAAGAGTTTTCGGCAAGACCCTTTAGCAATAATACAATCACAGTCCTGTGTTTATAACTAAAAACATAGTTATGGTATTCCATAACTATAAGAAAATCCTGTTCAGGAATTCCGGAACAGATAGGTAATTCCCCACCAAGAAAACCAGCCTTCAGGGGACATAATACAGTTTTTAGTAACTAACAAGCCCCAAGGGGGGATGTAGTGCCGCTTTTGTTCAGGAATTCCGGAACTGTGATGGGGAATTCCCTATCAAAGATGAGACATAATGCAAGTTTTTAGTAACTAAAAAAACCCGAGGGCTAAAGGGGGATGGTTCTTTACCCCACGGCGGCTACCTTGTTCAGGAATTCCTGAATAAGGTATGGATTTCCATACCAGATGGGGAATTCCCCACCTACTGGGGGTGCCATAACTATGGCGGGATGTAACATCTATCTAACGTTATATTGGTTTTAGTAACTAACAGCCCCTCGGGCAAGCGCTGGCTTTGCTGTTCAGGAATTCCTGAACAAGGTATGGATTTCCATAGCTGGTAGGGAATTCCA
>CALHRC010000222.1 GCA_938038265.1 uncultured bacterium | reverse complement strand
GATTATCAGCAATTACTATGAAGATAACCAGGATCTTCAGTTTATTTTGAAGCATTATGTCAACTGGGATAAGATCGTTCCTCTTAAAGAGCATAATTTTCAAGATGCCAGGCGCTATAAAGAAACGGGGGATAGCAGGTTTGAGTTTGCTCCGGCTAATGTTGCTGAAGCCGTAGAAGCCTATGAAGCGGCTCATCACCAGGTGGGCGAAATTGCTGGTAAAGAATTAGCTGCCTCAGCCCGGGCCATGGAAAAGCACGGGCTTAAGTTTTCCAAAGGTAAGGTAACTTTTCCGCCCGATACCCTGCGTATTGTGGATCTCATCACCCAATCAGGGTTGTTGCTCTATTCTACGCATCGGGAGTGGGGGGGATTGCATATGCCCTATGCCGCCCAGATGGCAGTTCTGGAAATGTTATCCCGCGCTGATGCTGCTTTTGGTATTACAGTTGGCTGTTTTAATTTAGCGGATGTCATTGAGCGCTTTGGCAATGAAGAAATGAAAAAAAAGTACCTGCCGAAAATGCACAGTGGTGAAATGACGGGGGCGATGGCTCTGACGGAGCCCAATTACGGTTCTGATCTGTCGAATATTCTAACTCGTGCCGTGAAACAAGAAGACGGCACCTGGCGCATCAACGGTACCAAACGTTTTATTACACATGGTTGTGGTATAGGGGATCGCCCGGCGGCTATTTTAACTTTAGCGCGCAGTGGTGGGGATGGTGCGCGGGGCCTAAGTTTCTTTTTAGTAGAAAGTACTGATATACAGGTAGCGCGTATTGAAGAGAAGTTAGGTTTGCATACATCCCCCACTTGTGAAATTATCTATGAAAACTCAAAAGCACTGCTTATTGGTGAGGAAGGCCGTGGTTTAGTGAAATATGCTATGGAGATGATGAATGGGGCACGCCTGGGGATTGCCGTGCAGGCCTTGGGCATTGCGTATGCGGCCTACTGTGAAGGGAAAAAATATGCTGAAGAGCGTGTGCAGTTTGGTGGGCCAATTGCTAACCTACCGCCGGTGGCGCGCTCACTGCGTGAAATGAATGCTATTGTGCAGGCGATGAGGGCACTGGTGTATCGCACGGCGGAAATTGTTGATCTCTATGACGGACTAACCACGAAACATCTGGCAGAAGGCGTCGATGAAAAAGCAGTGCGCAAAATTGAAGAAGTGCAGCGCTATGATAAATTAGCCAAGCTACTCACTCCGGCGGCTAAGTATTACTGTTCGGAGCTCTGTAATAAAGTAGCTTATGATGCGCTTCAGCTTTTTGGTGGTTCAGGCTATACTGAAGAGTATGATATTGCGAAAATTTACCGCGATGCCCGTATCACGACGATTTATGAAGGCACTTCCAATATGCAGGTATTAGCAGCTATTGGCCCGATTGTTGAGGGCGCCAGGGATGGCGGTACTGTGAATACTTATCTGTTGCAGCTTTGCGATCGCATTGGCAACGCTCAGGTTGCTGAAGAATTCCGTCGCGAAGTAAAAAATCTAACCGAGATGGTTACCATCTATAAAGACAAAGTGAAAGAAGTGAAAGAGGCTATCTCAATGGAAGTCGTCAATTATTTCATTTATCTTTTTACGGCGATCTTACTGGCAGAACAGCTTCAGATCGCTATAGATAAAAAGATAGCGGATGTCGCTGCTGAAAAGCAGACCACCCTGAACAGTTACCTGTATGTGATGCGGCGCCAGTTAGCGGCTTCTGGGACCATGATCCGCAATTACCATGGCTGAGGCATTTCGCGGCACTTATGAAGGCCGCCAAAGCGACATCCCCAAATTAGCGACGCCGGATATTGAGGTTTTTGAAAACGTCTATGCAGGGCGGTTATACAATATTCATTTTGAGATCCCTGAATTTACTGCTATTTGTCCTAAAACAGGTCTGCCCGATTTCGGGGTGATTTACATAGATTACCAACCAGATAAGGTGTGTCTTGAGTTAAAATCGCTTAAAGAATATTTTTTATTTTTTCGTAATCTCGGTATTTTTCATGAAAATGTGGTTAATAAAGTGACTGAAGATCTCATCCGGGTCTGCGATCCTTTGTATCTCAAAGTGCGTGGCGACTATAACCTGCGCGGTGGTATTAAAACCGTGGTTGAGCGCGAGTACCGGCGCACTTAAAAGCAAATGAAAAAACTCTGGGAAACACTTTCTCCCTGGTTACTGACCGTTCTGCTGGTTGTGCTCGGCGCGGTGACTTCAGCTGGACTGCAGTACCTGGCAATGCGGACGGCATGGTTTCCCCGTGACGCTTCTGGCTTACCTAATTCCGCTGATATGACATCCATGCATGTTCTGGTGCTGATCTTTATTCAGGTTATTTCTTTTTTCTTTTGGACTGCTATATTTATCCGCTTTGCCAAATTTAAGTGGTATGTCTTTGAATTTACGTTTGGAATAAAAGAATTTCTGATTGCTTTTGGTGCTTTGTTAGTCGTAAACATGTTAGCTGGATTTTTGGTAAAGCTAAGTGGCATTGAGCCACGCCAGTTTGAAAATCTGAATAAAAGTATCTTGGCCTCAGCGCCGGTACCTTTTTTGCTGGCGGTTTCGTTGTTGGCGCCTGTATATGAAGAATTTGTCTTTCGTGGGGTTTTATTTGCTAATTTAATTGAAAGAGCAAAAAGCACATTTGCGCAGGTAATGGCGTGGATTGTTCCGGCGGTGCTGTTTACGCTCCTTCATTTTGAGAAGGTGGAACAGATAATCGTGCTGTTGCCGGTCTTTTTGCTCGCTCTGCTTTTTACCGCTATCACTTGGCAGCAGAAAAATATTGCCCTGTCGGTCATCGTACATGGCATACAGAATGCGATTGCTGGCTATAGTTTCCTTTTCTTGGAAATTTGAATCAGAAATTAGCCAGCAGCATCTCGTCGAGGATCGCGTCAATATGCGGATCGTCTTGCAGTAGTTCTTCGCTGAATTCTGCCAGGAAGTATTCTGCTCCTTCACCTACCTGCAGATGGATGACCTGTTCGGTTTCGTTTGGCGGCAGCATTGAACTAGGTAAGAGAAGCGTTAGAGTTAGTAGCAGAGCGGCTATGGGCAGCAAAGTCAGAGTAGCAATCCGCCTGCGCTTTTGCCGGCAAGCGACAACTTTCCGGGCGATATCGTGATCCCAGGTATTACTGTTAAGACGCTCTTGGATTGCCCAAAGCATGTTATTTGTATCCTCATTCATTTTTTTTACCTCTTTATATGTTCTGTGTGGTGACTGCAGAAAAAACGTGCGAGTTTTTCTTTTGATCGGGCAAAAGCTGATTTAACAGTTCCTGGCGAAATTTGCAGTTCTCGGGCGGTCTCCGCGTCTGTCATACCGGACAGTTTTAGCTGCACTATCGATTGTTGCCGTTTATTCAATAATTTCAGGCCTCTGTTCAGGCGATCGAGAAAACTGTTTTCTTCTACAATCATTGCGGCAGTGTCATCAGGCAGGATGGTCGGTTCTTGTGCGAGCTTTATGCGGCTTTTTTTCCACTCTTCACGCTGCGCCTTTTTAAGGTGACGCAGCGTTTCATTGCGGGCAATTGTATAAAGCCAGGTTGACAGACGCGAGCGCCCTGCGAACGTATTTCTCGCCAAGGCGCTATATGCTTTAAGCCATGTCTCCTGCGCTATATCATCAATGGCGTCATATTGGTCGGCAGGCAAGTGATCTGCGATTGCCTTGAGTACTATGCCTTTGGTTTCTGAGACAATACGGGTAAATTCATCAGGTGACATGACTAAAGCCCGATGAATTATTTTTCAGAGCGTTTCTCTTTGTACTTTTTCATCATTTCCCGGTGGTTATCCCGCCATTTCTTTTTTTGTTCGGGGGTCAGCACTTTCTCAATCTCAAGACGATGCTCGATACGCAGCATACGCATTTCGATCATCTTATCAGACGATGCTTTCAACATGCTGCGGATTTTTTCAAGATCAACATTGTCTGCCATCAGCTCTTCACGC
This sequence comes from uncultured bacterium, assembly GCA_938038265.1. GTDB lineage: Bacteria > Spirochaetota > Leptospiria > Turneriellales > Turneriellaceae > CALHRC01. The sequence goes on along the minus strand of CALHRC010000222.1, from coordinate 14,128 downwards.
AGGCTGTCGTGCCGTGGTTCCATTTCTGCCCGCATTGCTTCATGTTTTCTGCGGTAATCTTCATTGATTTTTCTGATTTTATCCGTCTGTTCCTGGCTGAGAGAAAGCTGTTTTTGCATCCTTTCTGGATCAAAGATCTTCTGGTGTAGATCGTCAGCGTAGCCTTTCTCTTCGTTGCAAGCCATCCCCCCTTGGTGATATTTTGCAGTTATGGGTGCGACGGTGACAAGCGCAATTACTGCTAAGGTTATGGTTTTCATGTTCATTGGTTTCTCCTTCGTTTTCGTGGCATCTACTGCCGCGTTTTATCGCAGAGTTAACCTACCCTGCATTGTCCAGTTAGACCTTTAGGTGCCAAAGCGGTTCCTTTTTTTTACCGGTTTTACCTGGGTGCTTGAAAAAAATGCTCCTTGTGGTCTGAAATTTTAGCTGATTTTTTGGCACCCCAGTTCAGAGCTGCTGCCAGCGACCTTCTGGAATTTCAGGTAGCAGATAGTCCCCCATCCGGACCCTCTGTAGGTCTCGAACCTCTATACCCAAGCGGGCAAATAGGCGCCGGATTTCGCGGTTTTTGCCTTCAGTAAGTACGACGCGGCAATGCGCTGGTCTGGTTTGTTCGATTTGTCTGAAGCGTAATTTTTCGTGCCGATCCCAGACGCCGGCGAGCGCTCGTTCCATTTCTGCGGCGGTGATTGGCCGGGAAAGGGTGACTTGGTATTCTTTTTCCGTTTCCTGCGATGGGTGTGTCAGACGGTATATTAGGTCGCCATCATAAGAGAGTACTACCAGTCCACGGGAATTAGTGTCAAGGCGACCAGCAAAGAAAATATTCGCATGTTCTCGTGGCAGTAGTCTAAAAATAGATTTCTGGCCCCGTTGCTCCCGGTGAGAACAGCTATAGCCAACCGGTTTGTTTAATAACAGAATTAGGTTGGATGCAGCTATCCTAACGGATTTGCCATTAACAATTATTTTGTCTTCTTTGCCTATTCTGGCACTCGGATCTAGAACGCGCTCTCCCCGATAGATCACTTGGTTGCTTTTCAAAAAAGCAACCGCATCTCTGCGGCTGCAGCATCCGGCGCGGCTGAGGAACTGGCCAATCCGTAGCGAATCGGCTTCAGGGTTTTTCTTCATCAAAGGGTTTGGGAGTTTTATCTGCCAAGCTGAAAGTAATTTCGCTGTCTTTGAGCATGCCCTTGAATGAAAGGGTTTCGCCGCGCAACTCAACTTGCAAATTTTTTAAAGGATTTTTTTCATCAGAAAGCGTTATTTTTCCTATATTGCCAGAAATTTCTAAATTGTAATTACCTTGCGAGGTGATTTTTTTACCATTACCTGAATCAAAAGAACCATCTGCATAGAGGGTAAGAAAAAAATCTGTAAGACCGCCATTGCGGCGCATGGCATACCAGCGTCCTGTGGTCATATCGGCAATCTTCTCTTTCATTTTATCTACCACTTTGGCTACATCTGCTGCCGCTTCAATGTCGAGGTAAGCACCATAAACCCAGCCTTTTAAGCCATCAGGTGTGGCAACTTGGTACCAGTGCGCTTCATGGCTGCCAATTTTTACTTTATCTGTAGAACGCTGTAAAATTTTTACTGAGCTCTCCCTTTTAAGACGACCGATTTCCGCTGCCATGGTGTTAGGACTAATACGAATGCGCAAATCATCCATCATGACCCGGGCTGTACCAGGGATGTCGGCTGGGGCAGCACTTTGTTTTTTTTCACCGCAGGTAATGGCAAGTAGGCAAAGTAATAAAATCCCCTGTTTGCATTTCATATTTATATTGTGTAGCAAGACTCTCAAGGATGTCAAGCTATTCCTTAAATTTTTTACGTAAAGTTAGGTATTTTTTTTGTGCGCCGTTGCCTGCTATGCTTATATTTGTATAAGTATTTGTTCGAGCTACCAACGTATTTGGCGCCTCCCTACAATGCTGCTAAACATCGGCACTGCTTAAAAACAGTGCCTGTTAAAAAAACGAAATTGTTAGGCTGGCAACCAACGATGTGCGGATAACCGGCATGGAGCCATCCATCAGAAACTGCTTTTAAACCACCCAGACACTTTACCTCTCTGAAGGTGTTCGATGATGCGGGGTAGGTTTTTCTCGATAAAGGGCATAAGCTGCTCACTGGTCTTTTGGCGATCTTTTTCAAACAGATAGAGGGCAGCTGTCGCATTTAGTGCCACGGCCGCAATCCCCCCGGGGAAACTGCCGTCTATGACCCCCCGCGCTTTAGCTAAGGCTTCGGCTGCGTCACTTACCCGCAGCTCGTCGAGGTTGACCATTGGCATAGGTAGTTTTGCTGGCTCGATTATTCCACTGCGGATTTCTTGAACCGAAAGTTCATAATACTCAGTCGGCTGTACCGGATGAATTTCATCCAGCCCACTGCCGTGCACCACCAGAGCCTGGCGAACCCCAAGGTTACGCAGGGCCTCGGTCATGGTGGCCAGGCGGTTGCGGTCAAACACGCCTAGCAGTTGTATGGATACCTTGGCCGGGTTGGCCAGCGGTCCCAGTATATTAAAAACTGTGCGTACGCCCAGTTCTTTGCGCACCGGGCCGGCATGTTTCATGGCCGGATGGTAGGTCGGGGCAAACATGAAACAGAATTTGGTTTTTTCCAGTCGTATAGCTGACTGCTCCGGAGTTTCAGCCAGGTTATAGCCCAATTTTTCCAGCAAGTCGGCCGACCCACTCGAAGAAGACACAGCCCGGTTGCCGTGTTTGGCCACGGGCACCCCCAGCGATGCCAGGGTCAGGGCGGCGAGGGTCGAGATATTCATCAGGTGGGCGCGATCCCCCCCGGTACCGCAAGTATCGACGATTGCGGACAGGTTGGTCGGTAGGTGCAGGGCCTTATCACGCATGCCTTCGACAAAGGCGGCGATCTCAACAGCAGTTTCTCCTTTAGTGCGGATGGCTGACAGCCAGGCGGCAATTTGAACTGGTGAAAGCAAACCCGACATGGTTTCATGCATCAGTTCGCGGGCTTCCGGGGCGCTTAGGTCTTCACCATTGAGGATTTTTTCGAGGGTCTGGGTAAAGTTCATGCCCCCAAGCAGCGTGTAATCACAGCTTGGCAAGGTGATTTTTGGGGCAAGGTACCAATTTTGTTTGACGAGTTAGCGAATAAACCAGATAATGAACTTATGAAGCGACACTCTTCCCCTGCAGTAAGTTTACTGGTAGCCGCTGCCATGCTCTATGGGTGTGCAGCATTGCAGAATAAAGCCAAGGAATATGCTCCCGATATTAAACTGCTCGATATCAATCTAGCCGGTTTGAATTTTGACGGCATTGATCTCAATTTTAAGTACCAATTGAAAAACAAAGTTTCGTTCCCGGTGACTTTTACTCGGCTGATTTTTAACCTCAGTGCCGATGGAAAGCAGGTAGTCAATTCCGACCTGCCTAAAGGAGTCAGTATTCCAGCCAATGGTACCACCGAGTTTGAGATTATCCACCGGCTTAAATTTACCGACCTGGCGGATACACTATTGGAAACCTGGAAAAAAGACCAGGTGAAGGTAAACTTAAACGGTAAGACAGCAATTTTAATAAGCCAGGCCTTAGGCTCGGTGGATGTACCCTTTACCGCAGAAAAGCTGGTGCCGGTTCCCAAACCACCTTCGATTAGTTTTAAGAGTCTGGAATATAAGTCAGCTGACCTAAATCCGCTTAACCCCAAAGCGACGTTCGCACTAAATTTTAATGTCAAAAATCCCAATATCTTTGATACCAAAATAGCTACCTTGAATTATGGCTTTAAGGCCGATAACACCAACATTGTCAGTGGCGCTATGCAAAATGTAGCCATGCCCGCCGGTAAAGAGGTGCCGCTCACAGTCCCAGTTAACCTCAAGGGGGCGGATGTCATTACCTTGGTGCCTAAATTACGTGATTTCAGCAAATTGAATTACAATTTTGCTGGCGATATGAACCTCGATGTGTTGGGCAATACTGTAAAAATCCCTTATAGTTATCCCTGACATGACAGACATAGAAAAGATCAGAGAAGCGCTGGCGGTTTTTGCACTGGAGCAATTGCCGCGCCGCCGGTTTTCTGATCTGCCGGGTCTGCTGAAAAAGCGTTACCACTTGCTGGCGAAGAAAGTCCATCCGGATCATTCCGGCTACCAGACTGAGCTGTTCATCCGCCTGCGCAGCCATTTTGAGCTCCTCCAGCAAACACTGGATACGGCACCGGAGCAGATTAAACAGCTTTTGGGGGATGATGTGTTTCACGGATTGCCGCGGGATACCTCAGGCAAAGCGTTTTCTGAATACAAAGCTATTGTGTTCCGCATGAACCGGGCTATCAATGCTTACTTTGCCGCAACCGAACAAGTAGTAGTTCCGGAATTCCGTAACAAAAGCTACCAGCTTCTAGCGGAAGAATTGATGGCTATCCGAGGTGAATTATTGCTGTTGGCGAAAAAAAACCCACGGGCTATCTGGATTGACGATGCACAGCGCAACCTGGGTAAACTGGATATCTGGCTGCGGGAAAGTCAGTCTTCGGCTTCATGAGCGCAAATTAGCTCATAGGCTTGCTGGGCGGTTTTTGCAGCTGATAGGCTTTCCCGAAACTGGTCGTCATTCATCAAGCGGGCAATACTGGCTAAGGTTTTGATATGATGCTGGAATTCATTTTTAGGTACCAAAATTAAAATAATGATATAGACTGGCTTATTGTCAATTGAGTTAAATTCCAGACCCTCTTTGATAAGACAGATGGCGCCTATAGGACGGGGCAGGTTGTGTAGCGAAGCGTGGGGGATAGCTACCCCCATGCCGATACCAGTTGTCATGGATTTTTCTCGATCCAGTATGCCGGCTATGGCAGTGGCAGTCACTTCTTCATTGCATTGGAATACACGGCAGGTTGCCCTGGTAAGGCAATCAATTAAGGCCCATTTGTTGGGCGTTGTAGGTTTGGGCTCTTCTGGCCAGCCAATAAAGATGCTTTCGGGGCTGACCAGTTGAGAGAGCTTCATTTCTTCAAGAGAGATCAGATCATTCAGCGTCGCGGATGGTGTAAATCTCGTCTTTGACAGGTAGTTCACGGCGCAGGTTCTTGATGAAGGGATTCGGATCACCCATGGGAGAGTAGTCAGGGCAGTCAGTCTGTACGCGACGCGCTACCGTGAAGTACTTGTACTGCTTTTCTTCACCGGAGCGCTTGGCCCAGCGTTTTTTGGAACATTTGACGCGCAGAACATATTTGGTGTTATCTGCTTCAGAAACGCGTACCACCTGGCAATGTTCACAGTTGGCACAATAGACTTTTTCTCTCATCGGGGCTCCTTGGAATATGCTAAAACCGGGAATTGTAAGGTGCCACAAACAGTTTACTTCACCTACTGTCAATTATTTTGTAGGCTAAACCTTACCGTAAACAGTAAGTATGGTATAAATAACACTGCAAAGTAGTTGACAAAAGCAGGAGGTTTGCAAAGGTACTTCTACAAAAAAATAAAACTTTAAAATAAAACTTTAAGGAGAGAACATGAAAAAAACTATTCTTTTGTCAGGGGCTCTGTTTTTGAGCTTCTCGCTCTTTGCTCAGGAGAAGAGCATTACTGTAGATAAACTACCGGCAACCACGGACGAGTTTATCAAACTGCGTGATAGTCTAGCCAGCACACCGGAAGGGGGTGCTGTGGTTATGATTGTCGCCACACAGATCTATGTGAAAGATAAGAAAACCGGTATGGAGTGCATCACCATTGCCCTTGACAACAGCCAACTAGGCAAAGGCAATGTTTATAAAGGATTTCAGCCCGGAGGCAGCTTTAACTTTCTTATCAAACAGTTAGATAGCCGTCCCTATGTTCCTTGGGCCTATGTGGAAGGCGCCACTGCTGAAAATGGCTACCAGGTTGCTGCCCCCTATAAGTATGTATTGTCCCGCAATCGCTTTAGCGGGGAAGAGAGCAGCGGCACCGTAAAGGTCTTTGTCAATACTTTTGGTGTCAATCCCCGCCCGCTGACCATGAAGCGCAATGACAAAGGCGTCTGGAAAGTACAGGAAGCTTCGTCTATCTTTGTAGCGGTCAGACCGCCCGTGACCCCAAGCGACGACGATCTCTGACGTTTATTGGTTAGTGCCTTTTTGCGGCTTTAAGCTGCAAAAAGGCTTTTTTCCTTGGTCTTGCAGTATAGATAATTATCTTTTACTTAGGGATAATGAATGTATTATATAAAGAAGCAGTCTTACGCCATAGATAGACTAAATTAAGTGCTAAATCATCGGTACAGCCAGTTTGGAGACTTTTTCTTTGGGAAAAACTCCCCAATGCGGACGGTACCCCAACTGAGGGCGCTTGGGGAGCTGCTGTTATTTTGCTCAAGCCTCTTTTTTTTCCCTGAAACGACCGAGCTCTTCGCTGTCTAACGTGAGGGTCGTTGACACTTTTTTTCTCTGCGGGTCAGGTGAGATAACTAATGATTCGGTAATTGTATTAAAACCTTTTTCTGAAAGTACATCTTTGATCAGGTAAGTACCCAGACCTGCCCCCCCCTGTGATTCATCCATAATCTCGTCTATTTTCTCCAGATCAAGCTTGGTCTCATCGTGCAACCGCTCGATCACCTTGCTGCGCAACCGTGAAATCGCCAGTTCATCCAAAAAACTACGGTTGACTATGGTAAATGATATCTCATGATCTGTAGGATGTACTAAAAGCCGTACGATATTTTCTCGGTCACGGGCAAAATCTTTATAGCGTCGGTTAATCTCAACCAGTGTATCAACTTCAGGACTAAACAGCCGTTTGCTGCCGCTCTTCCGCTGTTCTTCGAGCATTCGGGCTAATTGCACTCTCTTGAGGTTGAAATCGCGAACTCTCTCAAGAAAGGTCAACGAGCTGCGCAAGTGACCGATATAACGTTCAAAAGAAATGAGACTGCCGGGGTTCTGTGTGCCGGCATCGGCCATTGCCGCCAGATGGTCTTCCCACAGACAGCCAGCGAGAAAATAAAAATAATTTTCCCGCAACGAATTATTGAGCAGTTCCACCAACAGTGTTCTCAGAAAAAAGCAGAAATTCCGATTCAAACGGTAACGCTCTGCCAGAGCATCAAGGAGGTCGGCCAACACTGCCTTGGTGCGCTCACCGTAATGTTTGACCAGAAAAAGCAGGGGTTCATTGGCATCCAGCTTGCGCTGCAACCGCTCGCGGTATAATTGCCGGCTGATAATCATGGTTAGAATCCGCCAAAACCCCGCACTAAAGCCGCATTTAAGCGACCGGCGACATCCATATCCCAGTTGTACTTAACCCGACCATAACTGTTGTAATGTCTGCTATTCTTAACAGTCCAGTCAGGATGTTTAAAATTGATGTAACCTTTCTTAATTGTCTTGCTCGCATTTCCATGGATAAAAATGATCGTTCCATCCTCCGTAAAACCGGTTACCAGACCGAGATGGGTTAAGTCATCATCCCGGCGCTGGTTATTGTTTTTATCCCAGGTATTGTCAAATACTACAATATCACCCAAACGGGGTTTACGTTCGCTGTATTTAAGCTGGCTACGCAGGTAAGTATCAATTAAACGCACCCCCGATCGAATATTGGGTTCTACTGCGCCGGTTGCGATCGCTTCATAGAAGAGATCGGTTTTCTCCCCCGAAGCGTACCAGTAAACAGCGCGCACAAAATGGGCGCAATCAAGGTCAATCCGGTGGGATTTACCGTTGATGTTAACACTGGTAACTTTATTGGCTAAAAATCCCTCTGCTGTCTCTGCCAGACGCCTGCGGAAAGCCTCTTGCGCATCAACCGGTTTTAACTTATCTTGGTCAGGGGGGATGTCTTTGTCGTCTTTCTTTTTTTCTTTGTCCTGTTTATCTTTTTCACCTTTGAGGTGATCGGGCAATAGGATACCACCAGTCTGCGCTCCTTTCATCGAATCATCTAATAGCCAAGGCGGTGGGGTGGAGCGCACCCCCGGCGGAAGCTGGAACTGTATTTTGCTCACCCGAGGAGTCTTTTCACTGCTTCTTACCGCCAAGCGCTCATAAGCCTCATCGCTATCTTCGCTCACTGCGGTTTCCTGCACGGTTTCCTCCAGCTGTAACTGCACAGTGCGCATGCGTAAAGACGGCTCTCCTGTTACCGACAACGGCAACAGCGATAGAAACACCAAAAACAAAAGTTTCTGCAGCTTATATACCATGATCTAGACGCCTCTTGGTATCTTACCCCACAGGCCACTGTGATAGTATAGAGACACTCTCCCATGCGTTAAAACGGCGACAACGATTATTTTCGCCGGCCGGCAGTATGTTAGGTGAGTTGTTGAAATAAATCCCACCCTCATAAGCGGTAGTTCACCAGAGCACTATTCTCTTAAGTTCAGGAATTCCTGAAGTAGATAGTAAATTCCCTATCTGTTCTTAAAATTCTACGAATAAGGCCAGGTTGCGTACGTACTGCCGCAGCGAGATAGTCCTTAAGAAGCCCCCAGGTATAACATATTTTTTCCCGGACTTGACAAAATTTTCCTTCTTTGGTTTGACAAACTGTCTTAATTACCAATTTTGCCCCCTATGGCCAATAAAAAGAAGTCCAATCGCTCCGCCATGAAACGGTTTAGAGTATCCGGCACTGGTAAGATAAAGAGAGCGAGAGCATATAAAAACCACATTCTGACCAAGAAAAGTTCCAAAAGAAAAGCCAAACTGGCCCAGGCAGCCTATGTACACGAGGCTGACGCGCCCCGCATCCAACGCTTGCTGCTACTGAAATAAACTTTACCATAAATTTAAAGAGGAAACCATGCGCGCCACTAACGGAACCGTTCATAAGAACCGCAGAAAAAGAATCCTAAAAGACAACAAAGGCTTTCGTGCCGGTCGCCGCCGCCTGTGGCGTACGGCGAAAGACGCCTGGATGAAAGCCGGCCTTTGGGCCTGGAGAGACCGTCGCCGGAAAAAACGCGATATGCGCTCCCTGTGGATTGTGCGGGTCAATGCAGCCTGCCGGGCCGAAGGCATCAATTACTCGCGTTTTATGTTTGGCCTCAAACAGATTGGCATTGTCTTAAACCGCAAGCAGCTTTCTGAGATGGCTATTCATGAGCCGGAGGCTTTCAAAGCTGTTGTTGAAAAGGCTATTGAAGCGATCAAAAAAGCAGCCTGATTCTTTATCATTTATCAAGGCAGCTTCTAAGTTAAGTACAGCAGCCGGGCTATCATGCCCGGTTTTTTTATTTTCTGTTTTTGGGGTAAGTAAGCAATCCATGTTTTTAAGAATTCCCTTCCTCAAGATGCGACATAATGTCAGTTTTTAGTAACTAAAAACCTCCAGGGGTATAGCAGGATGATGGTTTTGGCCGCTACGGCAGCTAAACTGTTCAGGAATTCCTGAACAAAATGGAGGGGCTGCTGCTGTCGTTTAAGTTAGCCCCTATGGCAGGGAATGGTTGGGGGCAACTGCCGGAGAGGAGAGATCCCCCCATCTTCAGCCGCCCTAATTCCTCTCTGGGCTTATATTTCACCAGACTTGATAAATATACCCGGAATAGGCTTTACAGTGAACAGGCGCGCTATAACGGAGGTTATGAAAGCTACTGAAAGAGAAAAGATCCAAACAATTTTTGACAAGCAGCGAATTTTTCAGAAGAAATTGAAAAATAGCACGGCAGCTGATCGTATTGCGAAACTTGAAAAACTGCGCGATGCCTTAGAAGCTTCTACCCAGGAGTTGTACCAGGCGATGTATGACGACTACCGCAAGCCGCAGACTGAAACCGATATTATGGAAGTCGCTGCGACGATTGGCGAAATCAACCATCTGATCAAATTGTTGCCTGGTCTCATGAAACCGAAAACCGTAGGCACTCCGCTGATGCTAGTGGGATCTTCCAGCGAGATCCGCTATGAACCTAAAGGAACGTCGTTGATTATTTCTCCCTGGAATTATCCGGTGCAGCTGACGCTTGCCCCTTTAGCCGGCGCCATCTCTGCAGGATGTACCGCGATTATCAAGCCATCGGAATATGTTCCTAATACATCCGCCTATATTGCCAAACTGATCCGCAATACGTTTCGCGAAGATGAAGTTGCGGTGTTTGAAGGTGAAGCCGATGTTGCGCAGGCTCTGCTCGAGTTGCCCTTTGATCACATTTTTTTCACTGGCAGTACGGCAGTGGGCAAAAGCGTGATGGCGGCTGCGGCCAAAAATCTCTCTTCTGTGACTCTCGAACTTGGTGGAAAATCCCCAGTGATCATCGATTCATCGGCTAATACCAAAGATGCTGCAAAAAAAATCATGTGGGGTAAGTTCGTCAACTGCGGGCAGACCTGCGTTGCTCCTGACTATATTTTAGTGCCGCGTTCCCTGCAGACTGAATTTATCGCCGAGTGTAGGTCGGTACTTGAAGATTTCTATGGCCCGGAAGCAGAGCGTAAGCAGTCTGCCGATTATGCTCGTATCGTAAATGAGCGTCATTTCAACCGGCTCAAAGGATACCTCGATGAGGCAGTTGCGAAAGGCGCCCGCATTGAGATTGGTGGCCAGACCGACGCTACGGAGCTTTTTATCGCCCCCACGGTGCTTTCTCATGTGCCGCTTGACACCAAAATTATGCAGGAGGAGATATTCGGCCCGCTGTTGCCGGTCATTGCCATTGATTCTCTTGAACAGGCAATTGAGTTTGTCAATGCTAGACCCAAACCTCTGGCGTTATATGTCTTTGCATCTGATTCCCAAGCAACAGAAAAAGTGCTCAACGAAACTAGCTCCGGTGGGGTTGCGGTAGATGATGTAGTAATGCACTTGGCAAACCCCTCTTTACCGTTCGGCGGCATCGGCCCCTCCGGCTGCGGCAACTATCACGGTAGCTACAGTTTCATGGCGTTTTCGCATGAGAAATCTGTACTGCGCCAAAACAAACTGCTCGCCGTTGGACAAGTGGTATATCCCCCCTATACCGGTGTTAAAAACGTACTGCAGGGTCTCGTGAAAAAAATCATATAAGAAAATTTGTATTTGGTAACGTTAAGAGTATTGCTGGGGGGATATATCCACCTCTTTACAGCTTTTCTATCATGCGCGACCAAAAACTATCGGCGGCGAAATGCGTCTGCAGCTCATAGGCTTCGGCGATGGTTTCCGAGATATCGGAGCTGGTTTTCCTTACGGGGAGAGCGCCATTGCCCTGGGGTTTGAACATCCGGCTGTAGGCTATAACCGGAACATGCTCTCTGGTTGTGTCGCCGTAAGGCATGGTGGGGTCGCCGCCATTTGGAGCGGTTATGATTAGCAGGTCTTCATTCTGCATCGCCCGGTACAGACGGGGTATAAGACTGTCAAATTCAGCGAGGAGTTCAGCATAACGTTGCGGGCTTCTCTCCCTGGTCCCTTCAGTAAATAACCTGTCGAATCGCGCCCATAGAAGGGCCTGGTCGTAGTCGTTGGTTGGGCAGTCTCTAATGTACTTCATCAGTTTTTCAAAAAAATCATCGGTAGAAGAGAAATTCTGACCGGTGGTTATGCCGCGGTTGGCGAAGATTCGGGGTAAATCCCCCAGGGTGATTACCGGTAGTCCAAAGAGCTCAGCGGCATCAAGTAGGGTAGGGCCCGGTGCAGGCATGGGGAAATCCTCCCGGCGCTCTTGGTTGAGATAGAAATCACCGGGTTCACCTTCAAGTGGAACGGAGCTGACCAGGGCCACCTGAAATACATTGGCGACTTGCCGGGTGTCTATCGTAAGATCGCGCAATTGTGCTGAAGTCAGTATGCTTTCATGGGCGCAGACGAGCAGTTCGCTGCTGTCGGTGCAGATCAATATGGGGTTGCCGCTAAACAGGTGTTCGGCTCCATACGTATTTAACAGAGCTTCTTCCCGGGTAATTCTGAAAATAAGAAATTTTCGTTTGGTTGTAGCTGTGAGCATTTCCATAAATTCTTCGGGCAGTTCTTCAGGAAAAACACCGAACGGTTCCTTTAAAATGACTCCGGCGATTTCCCAGTGACCCGCCACGGTATCTTTGCCTTCGGTGCGGCAGCGGCTGCGGCCATAAAAAGCCAGAGTATCTGTGGTGCGTTCAGTGCCTCTGGTGTAGGTAAGATTGGCGAGCCCCAGTTTTGCCAGATTGGGGATTTTCAGCGCTCCTATGGTGTCGGCCGTATGGCCCAGACTGTTAGCGCCACGGTTGTCGTATAGTTCAGCGTCGGGTAATTCCCCTACGCCCAGCGCATCGATGGTGATGATGATGGTCTTGCGGACATTGACTTCCATTGCAGGGACATCCATCCGCTGCAAGCGGGACTTTCAAACAAAAAAAGCACCTTTAAACGACTTTTTCAGAATATCCTTAAATGTCAATTGGTTTCAAAACAATAGATGTGGCTTTCAGATGAGCAGTCCAAAAATGTATTGTATGCCCAATAACTGGTGTTAGAGCTTAGTCCGACGTTTCCATTGAATGAGTTGCTCGCGTCAGTCCAATTATTACAGTTTACTGGTATTGCCGGTGTATCGCCATTTCCAAGTGTTCCTGTCCAGACATTGGCCAGGTTTTCGCCGCCAAACGCATTGGTGGTGAGGACATTGGACAGCATACTGAACATCTCATCAAAGTATTTATTCCGGCCAAATATGCCTATTGTAATTTCTTTGCGCGGTGAATACCAGGGGCCACCGGCAGTAGCAGGCACCATGAGAGGGCATGTACCACTTATATTGGCCAGCCGACATTTAGCTGAAGCAGTATCCGTGTCAAGCAAAGCCCTGAATTTAGCTGGATTGGGCAGGCCGGCTAGTTGTGCCTGCACCTGGCAGGCACAGTCTGCCCGCTGCACCCCGCTACCCAAACAGCCGGGGTAGGTCAAACCCGACATATCGCCTTTAGTAGCCTGGTCCGAGATAAAGGCGTATTTAAAGCGGGCATTGAGAGAGAAAGTGCTTTGGATTTCATTGCCCTGTGCATCCCGGACCCTAAAGGTAACGTTTCCTAAAGGCAGACCGCCAAAATCGCTGTTAAGGGTACCTGGCAAGGAAGACAGGTATCCCGTAAAAAAAAATTCTCGGGTAATATTGTCAAGGATAACATTAAAGCCTGTGGGTGTAATGGTTTCGCTGATCAGTTGAATAAAATAAGGTGGCGTTCCCCCGGCCACGGGCAGACGGCGTGGGTATTCTGATATAAATTGGCTGGCGCGGATGGTGATGTCGGGTAAGGATGTACCTGTAAAATACAGTGGCTTGCCGGTAGGTATAATGGGAATCGCCTGCACTAAGGTAGGCACCAGAAAACCCGTTTGGCTGAATTGAACTTTAGGGGCTGTATTAAAATTATTACCTTTGGGGGTAACTGCCATTGCCAGTGAGGCATAGGGGACAAAATCAGGCGCCGGAGTCTGTACCATGAGGCGGTAGTAGCCACCGGGCAGGTGCATACTAAGGTTACCATTGTTATCGGTATCAGACCACATCATTTGCTGTGAGGCTGAAATATCACCTACAAGCTGGAACGAATCGCGGTTTTCTCGGTAAGCAATCACCCGATGGTTACCCAGAGGTGTATCGGTCGAGGTATCAAACAGATTCAACAGCAGGTAATAGTCAGGTGAGGCCTCGAGTAGCAGGTCGTCGTACATTTGGTTATTCTTGCAGGCTAAGGCCAGCCACAAAAATAATAGTACTTGGATGGTAGTGCTTAGCCTGCCTGGAGTTGCGGTTAACATATTATTTTATATGAATACAAGGCTTGATCTAAAGTAAACAAAAAAACTACAACCGCTATCCAGTTGGGCGCGCGATTTTTCAGAGGGGCAGCCAAGCCGCCGGAATGGCGATTTTGCGCCGACTCAATGGCCCCTGAGCCGATCAACAATCCTTGGGCGCGGTATTCGGCGTAGTTCATGGCGTCCTGATTGCTGGCGTAGTTGATAAGCGCCCAGAATGGCGTCGCGTCTTTTTTATCTGCCATGGCCTGCGATTTGAGGGAATCCATCCATCCATCCATCCATTAATGCGCAAACTTTACCTTCCCACATCATTTTTTTGAGCGGTTTGACCCATTCGGCGCACTGTGGAGGATTGTTTTCAGCGAAGAGTTTGCGCGCAGTTGCGTAGGTGTTCGACCGCATGGT
>CALHRC010000221.1 GCA_938038265.1 uncultured bacterium | reverse complement strand
CCCTCCAGACCATCCCCCAAATCAATAAAAGCACCATAATTGGCGACAAAACTAACGCGCCCCTTGACCACATCGCCTACATGGTAGCGGTTCATGACAGTAGTCCAGGGGTCTTCAGTTAACTGTTTGAGACCCAGCGATAGGCGGTGGTCTTCAGGAATAATCTCAAGCACCCGCACCTGGATTTCACTGCCGATTGGCAACTTGTCTTTGAAATTATCGGTCTTGCGATCCCAACTGATATTGCTGCGGTGCAGAAAACCTTCAACACCATGGATGTTAATGAAGGCACCCGCCTTGGAATGGCTGACCACAGTACCTTTGATAATATCGCCAATCTGCACCTGGCTGCCTAATTCTTTCCAGGCTGCTTCGCTTTGTTCATCCTGAAAGATCTTACGGGAAAGAACGCCGGTACGCTTGCGCGGATTCAACTCGAGAATCCGGAATGACATGGTGGAGCCGACAATGCTGCTTTTCTGGCCCCGTCGGGCATTGCCCAGGTTACCAACCTGCGAGTGGGGCAGGAACATAGACAGACCCTCAACATGCACCAGATAACCGTTTTTCATGTTGCGCTTAACTGTGCCATTGACCGGAATATTATTTTCAAATGCTTCTTTTACAATTTCCCAACCGCGGCGCTGTTCTAATTCTCGCTTAGAAAGGTTGACAAGACCGCTTTCTTTATCTATCGAGCGCACCAGCGCTTCGACGGTATCACCAATCTTTGGCGCCTCGTCAAACTCACGCAGAGGAATGCGGCCCTCTGATTTGCTACCCATATCAAGAATGGCGTATTCGTTTGAGAAAGCCACAATCTTACCTGTGATCGCGGCATTCTGGCGGATATCAGCAACCGACAGGTTTTCGCCTTTCAGCAGATCATCCATTGAGAGATTGCTGTCTTGAAGAAACGTAACGGGCATATTGACCTCTGGAAGATTACCTCATTGAGTTCGGCGACAATGCCTGGCAACCGAATTTACACGCTCATGAGCGCCCTGATTTGCCTTGAATTGCAGTGCCGCAGGTAACTTACAACGATTTGTAAGGTAGCTTTTTGAGTATGGTTGGTGGTGTCAACCAGAATGGCATCATTGGCGGCGCGCAAACCACCAAATTCCCGGTTTTGATCTTGCTCATCCCGGCGTCTAATTTCTTGCTCAACTTGCGCTAAGGTCATTTTAGGATATTTTTCTTGAAACTCCAGCAACCGGCGCTTAGCCCGTTCCTCAACACTTGCCGTAATAAAGAATTTTATTGGCGCGTCAGGAAAAACAACCGTTCCCATATCCCTTCCATCCACCACTAAAGGATATTGCCGCGCTAATACCCGCAGTTCGTGGTTTACCCGTTCGCGAATCGCCCGGTTATCGGCCACATGGCGGATCTCCCGGGTAATCTCAGGAGTACGCAATTCGTCAGCCAGCAAGCGACCGTCGCAGGTAATCAGCTGGCGGCGGTTACTGCCAAAGGTAATGGCAAGGGGATGGCTCTGCAGGTAGTTACCAAACTCTGGATCGGCCAGAGCTTCTGCCACAGTCGATTTATACTGTAGGGCCAGCCAGGTATAGGCGCGGTAAATAGCCCCGGAATCGGCTTGGTAAAAAGGAAAGCTGTCTGCTAGCAGCTTGGCCAGTGAGGACTTACCAGAGCCTGCTGGCCCATCAAAAGTCACCACCGCCGGCGTATCCTGCACAGAAACCGTTGATGGGGAATTCCCCATCAGGGCATCAGCTTGGCTCACCTGACGCAACTTATCGAAAAAATCAGGAAAACTGGTGGCAACCCACTCCCGCCCGCTAATAGCAATCAATCCAGCGTCGCTTGCCGCATTGGCCTGTGAACGCAGCCGGGCAATCTCAAAGGACATCACAATGCGATGATCCATATGGCTTTCGACAGCGCCTTGCAAAACCCGACCGGGATCACCCTTGAGAGCTAAGCCATCCTCAAATTCTTCAACCTCGGCCCCACAGGCGCGCAGGTTATTCACCATGGCGGCAATGCGGTCGCTCTCTTTTACGCGCAGTTCCCGGGCGCCGCGAAAGCAAAATTCTCCTTCAGCAAAGGCGCCGGCAATCGTCAGAATCGGCAGTTCATCAATAATGGCGGGGATGTCTGTTTCGGCAATCGTAATGCCCTTGAGACGAGAGGGGCGCACCAAGAGATCGCCGCCCTTCTCACCGCAGCGGTCAGCCTGGGGCAGGATGGTTATATCCCCCCCCATCTGCTTTAAGATATCCAAGTATTTGTCACGGTAAGGGTTGAGCAGCACGTCCCTGACTAACAATTCACCTTCGTCGGCTAACAGGGCCGCTACGACAAAAAAGGCCGCAGAAGAAATATCCCCCCAAATGTTGTATTCCCGCGGCTGCAATTTATAGGGAGGTTTCATAGTAATCACAAACCCGGTACCCAGCGGTGTTTTCTGTACATCCACCCCGGCAAAGCGCAGCATATTTTCCGTATGATCCCGGGAAGGGACTGGTTCTTCTATGACCAGCGGCGAGCCTGAGGTAACTGCCGCTAACATAATGGCCGACTTCACCTGGGCAGAACCCAATTCTTCTCTGAAATGGATAGCCCCCAAAGAGGCGCCGGTTACCTTAATGGGCAGCTTATCTTCTGGTTCAAAGTGGGCGCCAATTGCAGCAAGTGGTGCGGTTACCCGCTTCATAGGCCGCTTTCTAAGGCTCGCATCGCCATCCACTACAGCGGTAATTCCTGGCAGACCTGCAAGTAAGCCCAGCAACAGCCGGGAACCAGTGCCGGCATTGCCCATGTCCAGGGGATGGTTTGGGCTCTGCCAAGTTGCCATCCCCCCAGAGGTTACGATAATTTCATCTTTAGTACGTTCAACCCGCACACCCAGAGATTCCATAGCTTTCAGGGTGTTCCGGGTATCCTCAGCAGAAAGAAAATTACGGATGACACTGCGTCCTTGGGCTAAAGCCGCAAAGATTGCCGCCCGGTGGGAGAGGGATTTATCGCCTTCAAAGCGCAGGGTACCTTCGATTTTCATGGTCTCTTGATATTTTTTGACTTGCCTTCCCGTTGTAAAACCATTAACCTTAACCCGATGCAGCTGCCTATCACGAATCCTGTGCTGTCCTTTGCCCTGATCCTGCTGATTATCCTGTTTGTTCCTATGATTTTTCGCCTACTCAAGTTACCCGGGCTAGTTGGTTTGCTGGTGGCTGGTACTGTGGTTGGTCCTTCGGGGCTTAACTTGCTGGAGCGTGGCAGCAACATCACCATGTTCGGCACTGTCGGCCTCTTATATATCATGTTCCAGGCAGGCCTCGAACTAGACATGACTGAATTTACCCGCAACCGCCACCGATCCGTAGTTTTTGGCTTGCTCAGCTTTGCCATTGCCCAGCTTGTTGGCACCCTGGCGGGGATCTATCTGCTTAGCTTCTCTCTACTCACAGCTCTGTTGTTTGCCGCCATGATGGCCTCATATACCCTACTTGCCTATCCTATTGCCAGCCAGTTAGGTATTCACAGAAACGAAGCGGTCACCGTGGCGGTTGGTGGTATCATCGTGACTGACACCATGGCCCTGTTGGTACTGGCAGTAGTCTCGGGCTTGTCAGGTGGTGAAATAAACTGGCTATTCGGCTTGCAACTAATAGCTACCCTTACGGTATTGATTTTATTTTCTTTTTTGGTTGTCCCCCGCATTGCTGGATGGTTTTTTCGCAAACTGGAAAGTGAAGGGGTTTCACAGTACCTCTTTGTTCTGGCGGTGGTATTTATTTTAGGCTATGCCGCCGAAGTTGCCAAAGTAGAACCTATTATTGGCGCCTTCTTCGGCGGGTTAGCCTTAAACCGCCTAATCCCTGAAAATTCGGCTCTGATGAACCGCATACATTTTGTTGGCAATGCCATATTTATTCCCTTTTTTCTTCTTTCGGTAGGTATGCTCATTGATTTCAACAGTCTCTTTCGCAGCACTATGTATCTGCCCATCGCTTTTGTCATGGTATCTTTTACCTTTATCGCAAAATTTGCCGCCGCCTGGTTCACAAAAAAAATGTACCGTTACACCTGGAACGAAACCATGCTGGTATTTGGACTCAGTATCGCCCACGCGGCGGCCACCCTGGCCATTGTCATGGTGGGCATCCAACTGAGGCTGTTTGATGAAAGCGTGCTGAACGCTACTATGGTTCTGATTATGGCCACCTGCTTGGCATCATCGTTCCTGGTTGAAGTTTACGGCCGACGACTTGCCCTGCATGAAAGCCACCAGCCGGTAATAGACAATAACAAAGCCGAACGCATATTGATTCCCATCTCTAACCCCGCGAGTATTGAACGTCTGGTCGATCTGTCCATTATGCTCAGTGATACTCGCTCGAAGGAGCCACTCTATCCGTTGGCTGTCATCAGTGATTCGCTGCAATCAACCGAGTCGATAGCCAAAGCGCGCAAAATGCTCGAAAAAGCTACCTTGCAAGCGGCTGCTTATGACAGGGAAACGCGCATCATCACCCGACTGCATTACAATATTCCCGAAGGAATTCTCAATGCCGCCAAAGAGCTGCTGATCACCTCAATCGTCATCGGCTGGAACGGCAAGATTACCACTTTAGACCGTCTGTTTGGCTCAGTGCTGGACCAACTGGTAAAAAAGTGTCACATTACGTTAATCGTAGCCAAGCTCGAATCGGCGCTTAACCTATACAAAGAGATGCGCATTGTCTTACCCGAGCATGCAGAACACGAACCGGGCTTCACAAAATTTCTACACAGCATAACGAACTTAGCCCGGCAAATCGGAACACGCAACGTTTTTCTGTCAGCACCCGCAACCCTAAACGCCATTGAAGAAATTGTCGGCGGCGGACGTAAAAAGGCCAATATTGAGTTGATCCCGTTTGATATTCACCATCTTGAAGAGCTAAAACGCGACAATCGCTCTGACAGCCTGTTAGTCATCATGGGAGCGAGGAAAGGCAGTGTCTCTTATACACCGTATATGTTGGATATACCTTATGTACTTTCCCGGCACTTTCGCAGTGCAAGTTTTCTGATCGTATTTCCTGAAATGTTCGCACAATCAACTACCAAAATGGAAACCCGCGACGAGATCGGTGAACTGATTCAATCGCTTGAAATTCAAGATCGCTTTAGGCGCCTAAAAGCTTTTGGTAGAAAACTTTTGGGCCGTAGCAGAAAAGGCTAAATGAGGATATCCCCCCTAAAAAGTCAACTGTAGCGAATGCCTATTTTCTTTAGAATACAATGCCGCAAATATGCTGGCAATCAACAAAAAAGCGAAGTCTTTGATAAAAGAAGGCTTGCGACCTTCCATCCTATGAACAATGAACTAGCCGATTCATGCCGCGACAATACGCCGCCAACTGCCACAAGAGCAACAACAATGGCGGCAAAAACCCAGCAGAAAGTCGGATGTATAAATAACTATTGTCTTGATTCCTATGTTAAACGCATATCGAGCAGAATTGCCTCCGTAACTGGCTCACCGCCGAGTAAGTGGCGCTCAATTATCTGGTCAATTTTTTCTTCATTGAGGTCATGATACAGTACCCCCTCCGGATACACCAGAGCTAAGGGCCCACCAGCACACAGCCGCAGGCATTCTGTTTTCGAGCGTGCGACTGTTGCCTTACCTGTTTCGGGTTCGACATCCCGCAGTCGGTTTTTAAGATATTCCCACAACCTTAAATTATTCTCCCGTGGTGAGCATGATTCTCCAGTACACAGAAAGATATGTCGTCGCAGGCTGCCATAGCCCTTTTCTAGCGCTTTGTTTTTCAATGACTCGCTCATAGCAGCTGCAGTCTTTTGTTTGCTAAAATTTCAATCTATATTAGGCGAACGCCATCGTCAATATCAACGATCATAAAGACAGGCTTCAGACCAGTTGCATTTTGGTAAGAGTGTCTGACGCCCTCGATAAATGAAT
Source organism: uncultured bacterium (assembly GCA_938038265.1). Taxonomy (GTDB): domain Bacteria; phylum Spirochaetota; class Leptospiria; order Turneriellales; family Turneriellaceae; genus CALHRC01. Next base: position 10,735 of record CALHRC010000221.1, on the reverse strand, counting down.
CCTGCATGCTTTTATCAATTAGGGCAACCACGCAACCACCAAAGCCCGCCCCGGTCATACGCGCTCCAAGGCACTCTTTCATAGCAACACAGGCGCTCTGCAAAGCATCGAGCTCTTTTCCCGTGACTTCATAATCTTCTTTCAGTGACAAATGCGATTCATTCATGAGTCTGCCAAAAGTTTCAAGATCATTTTTTTTCAAAGCAATAACGGATTGCACTACCCGCTCATTCTCGCTTACAACATGCCGCACCCGACGGTGCAAAGTTGGATTGCGCAACAGGATCTCGGCCTCTCTAACATCTGCTTGACAGAGATTATCGATCCCCTGACGAAGCTGCAGCACACTAAAAGCGGAATCGCACTCGGAACGTCTCTCATTGTATTTGGACTCAGCTAACTCGCGCTTTTTGCCACTGTGAATGATGATAAACTGGTGCTCCCGCAGTTTTACCGGAACATATTCAAATTCTAACGAATTGGTATCGAGCAATATAGCATGGTCTTTTTTTCCCAACGCAACGGAAAACTGGTCCATGATGCCGCAATTTACGCCGATGAATTCATTCTCTACTTTCTGGCACATTCGGGCCAAATCAACTAGATCGATCCGTTCTTGGCCCGCAAGATACTGTAAGACAAACCCAGTTAACACCTCCAACGCCGCAGACGACGATAACCCAGAAGCCGCTGGCAGAGTGCTGGCAAAAAGGATATCAGCTCCCTGCAATTTGATTTTTCTCCGCGTTAAGTATAAGGCAACTCCGATGACATAACTAGTCCAGCTACTATTTGGGGACTGCTCTTCAATGGTATTGAGCGCAACAGTCGCATATCCGGGCATTGACAGCGAATTTAAGACCAGCCTTTCGTCGTCGCGGGGTCTGACCAGCGCGTAAATACCGAGAGATAAGGCAGCAGGTAAAACACGACCACCATTATAGTCAATATGATCGCCAATTAGATTGACCCGACCTGGTGCAAAAAAAAGCCTGCTGTGTGGTTGACCATACATTGTTTCAAATAATTCTGCTGCGTGTTCTAAGTCAAATAAACTCATAAAATTTTCCTGTCAAAAACGGTATTCCAGCGCATGAATTGCCTTCTTAAGCAAAAGATCCTGCTCCTGGGCCGAGCGTGCCATCGCGAGGTAAAGCTCTTCAGGGCGGGAGACATCCCCCCCTTCAGTAATTCTGAGGATCACGCTCTGCGCGTTTAGCGCCAGAAGATCATTGGCTTTTTTTCTTTTTTTTATCTCCTGGTCATTGGCAGCAAGCCGGTCAAGCACATTGCGATCCTTCGGCTGTTGCTGTAATTTGTCCATAAGAATCATGTTATCGCGGTAAATGTCGCGCAAAGCGCGGATGTCACGCCTAAGTTCGCGGAAAATTGCCGCCAATTTATCATCCTTTAGATGAGCTTGCCCTGCAAACATAGGCAGCGGCGGCGCCGCCGATGTATCTTCTAACAACGCATCTAATGTCGCATGAAAGAACCCTCGCAGCTTTACGCCACGCAGTGTTGCATTACATAAACGGGGGGCTGCGCTGCCCAATAACGCCTGCTGTTCAAACCAATCAATAAATACTTTTAGTTTAGCGTTCGTAAAAGCCGGCTCGCCAGAGACTGTTGCAACCGGCAATTTAGGTAATGCGTTCATCTGCTTTAGGTTGTGAGCTTCCATCCGCTGGAAACGATTCGTTCCAAGAAAAACCATATTCTCAAGTGCCGCCCCTTTGGTATGCGCGGTTTTACCGGGAAAAGAGAGATCCTGCCCAACAAGAATCACGTTTCGTTTTGCAATTTTTCTGGCGGCATCAAATGCATTAGTTGATACCGAACCGCCATGCGCAATCTCGCCTCTGTCTCCAGAGATTTCTCTCAGCAGAACATCCGCCATAAAAACATTATTCCAGGCAGCAAGGCGCGCGCCCCGTGCCAGCAGAAAATGCGGAATATGGTGCACCACCACTGGATCAATAACCCAAAGTGGCTCAACGGCGCTTTTATGCCAGACGAAATAATGGTTAAGAAATTGCGGGTCAGCAGAAAAAACCAGATCGGGTATCACACCCCCGCGCGCCAGCGGGATAAACGCCGTATCAGCAGCAAATAATAAAAATTTTTTTCTGTGTTTCAGCAACTGGGGGATGGAATCGCCGAGTGAAGGCCCGGCGCCGGCTACTACAATATTATCACAGCAAATTTCTGATAACAACCGGGAATAAGGAATCGCCCGCAGCAAGGCTTTGCTGTTGAGCAATATGTTTCGGTTCCACAATCCCTGAAATTTGACGATGGTCGCCTGGTTAATGGCCCGCTTTTCCAGCAGGTTCTTAAAACGCTCTGCCAACGGCAGGTACAACTCGGGAAATGCCTGAAATGCGGCCCGGTGCTGGTAAATACGTATGCTGGCAGTATTTTTGCCCTGTAACCACGGCAGAATATCCTCCAGTGTATCCGTAGTGGGAACCGCACAATGCACTGTCAGCTTCAGAGACTGCAGCAGTTGTGGTTCGATTGCGTTGAGCAGGTAAAACAATGTTTCAATATGCGGTTCAATTAGCAGGATGTCACGCACCCCCGCCGCAAAGGCAGCTTTAATCAGATAACCCAAACCCGCACCAATGCAGACCAGAGATACCTGAGAGCCATCCCCCTGAAACACCGACTCAAGCTGCCGCCTCGCCTCGCGTTGCGGATCACGACGGGAGTGATAGAGAATACCATTCTCTTGATAATCGCCGCCAGCCGCCAGAGCGCTCGCCCGATTTCGCCACAGCACAGAAGGCGACAGTAAGTCCGCAGGCACTGGAGCAGTGAAGGCACCGCGAGCCTGCAAGCTGGCTAAATTTTGAAAGAAATTCCCGGCGTTCACCAAGCACTATCTGCCGACACAGGATCGTCGGCGTAAAGCATTGTAATTTGGTTGGCCACTCATCTCGCTTTACAAATATACCCGCAGGTTCCGCTCCCTGCGGAATTCATGTAGTATATCCTGCACCCAAATAAGCGAACAATGCAGACTTTGCTGGAACTTCTGAGAAAAGGCGAAGACTTCCTAAGAAAAAAAGGGATAGAAAAACCCCGGCTGGAAGCACAGCTTATCTTTGCGCATATTCTCAAAATGAGCCGCATAGAACTGTTTATGCACGAACAGAAGCCACTTACCTCCGAAGAAACCGCCGCCCTGCGTGAAGCGTTATTGCAGCGGGCAGCAGGCAAACCCACTGCCTATATCCTTTCGGAAAAATATTTTTACGGCAGACCCTTTTTTGTTTCGCCAAACGTACTGATCCCGCGACCCGAGACCGAAGAACTGGTGGAACTTGCCCTACAACAAAACCTTGCTGGTAAAAATATCCTCGACCTCTGCTGCGGCAGCGGCTGCATTGGAATCACCCTGGCGCTTGAAACCCCACTGGCAGTAATTGACTTCAGTGATATCTCTGCTCCCGCTCTGGAAATAACAAAAAAGAATTTTGAATTTCTAATAACCCAGCAAGAAAAAGTTCCTAAAAGTCACTTTATCCAGAGCGACCTGCTAGATACCATTGTCACACAGAGAAAAAATTACTATGATATGGTCATCAGCAATCCACCCTATGTGCTGCCCGAAGAGTATGAAAAGCTTGACCCGGAAGTGCGCGATCACGAACCCGCTATAGCTCTGGTAGTACACAATCCTGTTGCTTTTTTTAGTACGATGTTCGCCCGCAGTTTTGCCGTACTGCACAGTGGCGGCACCCTACTCATAGAAACCTCACCGAACCTCATTGAGTTACAACAGCTACTACTAAAAGAAATGGGGTTCACCGATGTTCATTACTTTGCAGATCTGGCGGGTAAAAATCGTTTTCTAAAAGGAGTAAAACCATGAAACACCTGAAAAAAATTCTACTACTTCTCGCTGTCGCCACAGTTGGAGTCATAGTATTTATCTTCGATAACCTAACGACAATCCAAGAACATGTCGCTTTCTCTGCGCATAAGCCAGTAAAACACCGAATTGCCTCTGAAAGAATTAAACAAGACGCAATCATTCCGGGTGAACTGAAAATTACAGCGGATATCTATGGCATTGCCACGCCAAATGACCCTGAACAAGTCTTACGACCGCTGCTGGTCGTGCTGCACGGCGGATATTGGCAGGGCGGAAACAAAAAACATTACGCACACCTTGCCGGCCTGGCCAATAAAGCTGGATTTATCACGGTGATCCCCGATCTGCCGACAGCACCCGGCAGTATTGGTCGCCTGCTATTTTCTCCCGACGAAAATATTCTACTAAAACAGGCCCGAGCCATCCGCCAAATATCCCAATGGCTGCACAACGACGCGGCAGCACTCGGTGGGGACTCGCGTAAAGTACATATTCTCGCTACCGGCACTGGTGCAACCGCCGGCGCCCAACTGGTTTTGGAATTAAACGACAGCGCCCGCACGCTGGCTGTGTTTAACCCTATCCTTCCCGTAATGACCGGCAAAGAAAAATTTGATCGTAACTTCATTGCTCCAGCTCTGCAAGGTTTAAATGACAACCAAAAGACAGAAATACTCGGCATCTGGCAAAGTAACATCCTAAAGAAAGTAAAAATCGCCGTACTGTATGACGAACAGGAAGCCGCTAGCACAGCAATTATCGCAACAGGTTTTGCCCAAAGCGGCACCAGGGTGGATGTATGGCACGATGGCCGCCCCTCACCCATGACCGGTTTATTCCGCCTCGGCAGAAAAGAAGAACCCCTGACCGATATGCTGCTGGCATTCTGGCTAGATAACAACTAAAGCAGACTTGCGTGTTGCCACAGAGACTGTGCCTGCCCCGCAAACCAATCCCTCGCCGGGAAACCGGCTAACCCGCCGCCCTGTTCAGGAATTCCTGAACAATAGCCCTGCTTGACTATGGAATTTCATAGCGACCACGACCAGATGGTATCGCGTCCGACACTTAGTATCGGACGGACTTTGTTAGTTACTAAAAAAAGCCATATTATGTCGCATAGTGGCAGCACTTTGCTAGGGATTTCCATACCCTCTGATGGGAAATTCCCCATCTAACACCGTCCGACAGAAATGTGTCGGATGGCTTACTAAGGCACCCGGATAGGTTTTTCCCCATCTGTTCTGAGAATTCCTGCACAGGCTATGGGTTTTTATACCGGATATAGGAATTCCCCACTAAAAAACCATCCCCCAGGGGACATAATACTGGCTTTTAGTAACTAACCAGCCCACAAAATGGGGGGATGTAGCCACCAAGCGATATAAAGCGTTTTTTAGTAACTGACCAGCCTCTAAAGCGGGGGGTGTAATTCTGCCATTGTTCAGGAATTCCTGAACGTAAGGGCCTTATGTTATGGAATTCCATACCACTGTTACAGAATTTTAAGAAATTAAGGCAGAGCCGGGGGGAGCTAAAGGGGCGGCTCCGGCAAGGTTCGAGGGGGTGCGGTGCTTTAGCGCCGCATGCCAGAGCCGATTGCCCCCTACGGGGACAAACCGGCCGCAGCGAACGGGCAGAAAGCCCCCTTCCTTTATTTCTTTTGATGGGGAATTCCCTAGCTGTTATGGAAACTTATGCTCTGTTAAGGAATTCCTGAACAAGCAAGATTGCTTAGGTGCTTACCGGTATGAACGCGTTAAAAAGTTTGACAATCCGATAGCATATGGTACTATGATGTCATGCGTGAGATGCTACCGTTATTACTTTTACTAGTGGTCGGGCTATGGTCTTGCTCTAAGCCATCCCCCGTACGTAAGGATGGCGAAACTGCCTGGCAGCAATCTTTCGGTAAAAAACAGCGGGATTACTGGCCTACTACCGACTGGCGGGTGGCAGACCCGGTAAAAGCCGGTTTTGACCAGCAGAAATTAAAAGCCTTCAGAGACTATACGTTCCAGAGAACGGGGGATGAAAAGAACCGGGCAGGAATTCGTACCGATGGTGTTGTGGTGATCCATAACGGCTATTTGGTGTTTGAGGAATATGCCCGGGGCTACGATAAAAACCGCCGGCATCTAGTGTGGTCGGATACGAAAAGCGTGTTAAACGCAGCTATTGGGGTGGCGGTCAGGCAAGGCAAGATGAACATTGCTGACAGCGCCGGACGTTATGTGCCCCAGTTAAATACCGACGAAAAAAAGGCAATTACAGTCAATGATTTGCTGCAGATGAGCTCCGGCTTGTTCTGGGATGAAGGCTATGAAAGCTCGCCCCTGAAATCCTTGGTGATCGCCATGCTCTATACCCGCGGTCGCAATGACATGGGCCGTTTTGCTGCAGAACAACCCGTCATCTTCAAACCAGGCGAACGTTTTTATTACAGTAGTGGAACTTCCAATATTTTGTCGCTGGCACTGAAAAACGCGTTAGGCGAAAAAGATTATGAACAGTATTTCTGGAAAGAAATCTTTGAACCATTAGGAATGCGCAATGTCACCATGGAACGGGATGGTTCAGGTATATTTGTTGCATCCTCTTATATGTATGTGACCCCCAGAGATTTTGCAAAATTTGGATATTTGTACCTAAACGATGGCCAATGGGAAAAGAAGAGAATCTTGCCAGAGGGTTGGGTCAAATATACAGTTACCATGGCTCCGGCTTATTACAGTACCCCGATGAATGACCACCTGCGAAAAGATAATCCAGGTGCTCATTGGTGGCTTAACCTGGGCATACCAGAGACAGGTCAGGCGCCTCCCTGGCCTAAGGCACCGCGCGATACTTTTGCGGCCTCAGGGCATTGGGGACAATTTCTATTTGTAATACCGTCGCTTGACCTGGTTGTCGTGCGCACTGGTGATGACCGCGATGGCAGTTTTGATATCAATACATTTCTCGGTCTGTTGGTTGAAAGTCTTGCTGATCGGGGGGGCAAACCATGAAGATAAAAAAATTCATCCGGCGTTTGGCGCTGCTCTTTTTGTTAGTTGCGGGGTTGTGGATAGTACTTAACTGGACACATATCAAATCATTTCCGGGAATCATTTCGGCATTCTATGCCAAAGAATTCTGTTCTTGTTATTTTGTGGTGGGTGGCGATGAAGAATTTTGCCACAATTATGCCCGGCAGTGGGTGCCAATCAGCTCATTTGCTCTTGATAAACAGGCAAAGGCGGTTACCGTTACTGGTTTAGGGCGCTCCACAACTGTGGTTCATACATCTGAACAATTTGGCTGCGCCTACCGTAACCCTTAAAATAAAAAGGGTACAGTTAGACCTTACTAAACCTGACGGTTTTAGTATGGCGCGGCAGTGAGAATTCTGCTATGTGATAGTTGCGACCTTCTGGCAGCAGGCTTACTGTCGCCGCCGGCACTTGCTTGCGATCTAAGTACATTACTGCATAATTTTCCGGCAGGCGGATGTACATTTGCTGAAAACCGGGCTTGCCTCTGCGGGTATCTTCTTTGAATTCGAGAGTTATATCCCCATTTTTTTGGATTTTGCCTGACACAGTCATACCATAATACTGGCTAAGACTTTCTGCTGGTGTGTCCCCATTGTCCAGGTAATAGTCGCCATTAATTTTACTGTCAGGATATATCTCCCAGATGAGGCTACCGGCTAACGTCTCATAGGTATTTTTTTTCGGCTCCGCAGTAGGTAGGGCAGTACCGGCGCGCACAAAGAGGGGATAACTTCCCGGTGGCGTGGCAAAACGATAGTTATTCTCACCTTCGTATAGCTTGCCAGTTTCATAGTCATACCAGTTGCCTGGCGGTAAGGTCAGGTGGATTTCTTTTTGGCCTTTGTGTAGCACCGGCGCGGCCAGCAAGTCTTTCCCAACCAGGAACATCCCTTCGGTCACCTCAGTGAAATCGGGAAATTCATAGAATACCGGACGAATGATCGGTTCGCCGGTTTTAGCGGCATTTACGAACTGCCGGTAGAGGTAGGGGAGTAGCCGATACCTACGTTTTATGTGTTTTCTCGCATTAGCCAGTACTTCGTCACCGAAGCTCCATGGTTCTTGGTCATAGGAGTAAAGTACGGTATGCATTCTAAAAAAAGGCATGAGTGAACCTAATTCCAGCCAGCGGGAGACAAGTTCTCGATCTTTGCGGATTTTTATTATCCCTCTGATACCGGGGCCGCTGCCAAAGCCCCCGACATCCGCCCCGCAAATTGGGACACCAGAGAGTGAAAGATTTACAACCATATTTAGATTCTGTTTTAGGTGCTCCCAGCTGCTGTGGTTATCTCCTGTCCAGACTGCAGCATAACGTTGTATGCCACAAAACGCCGAGCGGGTAACGACATAAGGCCGTTTGTGTGGGTTGTATTTTTTTAAGCCTTCTACGGTTGCGGCAGCTTCCAGGTTGGCGTAAAGATTGCGCACCAGAACGTGGGGCGTTGTCTGGTGCAACATATCCTCTTCGGTCGGGTTGTAGCGCTTGCCGATACGCAAAACAGGATCATTCATATCATTCCAGATGCCGGCAATGCCTTTTTCAACTAGTAGTCGGTGTTGATCTCCCCACCATGTTCTGGTTTCAGGTCTGGTAAAATCGGGAAATACGCTGTCGCCCGGCCAAACTTTGCCGACATAAATTTCACCTTTGCTGTTGCGGCAGAAATGGCCTTGGGCAACGCCTTCTTCATAGACAGAATAACCCTTTTCTACTTTAACTCCGGGATCCATTATGGCTACCGCTTTAATTCCTAACGCATCAAGCGATTTTGTCATGCCCGCCGGATCGGGAAAATTTTTATGATCAAAGGTAAACACCTTGTAATTCTGCATATAGTGAATATCCAGATAAATGGCATCGCAGGGGACATTTTGATCGCGAAATTTTTTTGCAACCTCAAGCACTTTTTTTTGCGATTTGTAAGACCAGCGCGATTGCTGGTAGCCCAGCGACCATAACGGCGCGAGAAATGGCTTGCCGGTAACCCCAGCGTATGAGTTCAGTATTTCCGATGGCGTGCCGCCGAAGATGAAGATATCGAGGTCTTCATCAGCTGGCATGGATTCAAAAAAGAAAATCGCTTCTGTCGCCCTGGATTCAAAACGCATTGGAACCCTACAGTGAACAAAAATCACCGCATAGCGTCCATTGCCAATTTTCCAAAGTACAGGAAAAGTTGAATACGATTCGCCGGCCTTTTCATAGAACATAGTATCGACATTCAGCAGTCGTGCAGTTGTTTTATTGCGCAAATAGTCGCCTGTTGCCGCACCGAGACCCATCAATTGTTCATACTGTGAGAAATCAATGGTCAGGGCGGGCGATCCTTCGACAGATTGAAAAAACCGCCCAGTCATTTCAGAGTTTATTTTGCCCGCGGCGTATTGAAAACGAAACGAAAAATCAGCGCGCGCGTAACTGAATTTTATATGCTTATTTTTAAATAACTCCTGCTTTTTTAATTGAGAAGCCTTAATCAAGTATTGCGGTTTTGAAGAAAACTTGTCATCAAGGGCAATAGAAACGGGAAAACTCACTCCGGAAGTGAGACCAAAGCGACAAGTATTGTCGCTGATAAATGAGAATAGCAGATTTCTTTCACGCAGCTCGATCATAATTTATTGGCACAATGGACACAGACAGTAGTGTAAGGCAAGGCAGCATGACGCTCTTCACTAATAGTAGCACCACAATGGCTGCAGATGTGGTAATTCCCCATTTCAATTCTCTCAAGCGCGTGCTCGATATCTCTTAATTCAGCGCGGATCTCGGCATCAAGCGCGTCAAGTACAGCATCGTTTTCTTTTTGGATGGCCTGATCTGCGGCGTCTTGTACTAACGGATCTTTCTGCCTGCGGATATCGGCCTCAACTGCTGCAACCCGCCGTGCCAGTTCCTCTTTTTTGGCCAGTAGCAGAGCTTTAGCCTCATGGGATTTCATAATGCATTGCACTAAAACCTTTCAAGCCTGTAAAGAATAATACGCTCTATGTATGGGCAGGTGGTCTGTTGAGCATACCGGCAATTGTACGCACAAGAAATCTGGGAGCAAACCGCGAGGATTGAGCGAGTAGCTTGTTGATCTTGCCCGTAATTACAATAATTTTGCCTCTCTGGGCCTTCTGCCAACCAATCTGGGCAACCTCACGTGCACTGAGGATGGGCGTAAATTTCCCCTTTGTCAAGGCCGACTGCTCCATGCCCGCTACCTGAAAAAACTCTGTCGCAGTAGGCCCCGGACATAAAACCGAAACCTTTACTCCCGAACCACGCAGCTCATGAGCTAATGCCTCAGAGAAATGCAGCACATGAGCTTTTGAAGCATAATAATTGGCCATGTAAGGTCCCGGTTGAAAAGCTGCCGTCGAAGCAACATTGATAATCAATCCTTCTTTGTATTTTAACATATCAGGCAAAAACAAACCGGTCATTTCAACGAGTGAGCGGATGTTTAGATCGAGCATTTTTAATTCCTGCTTCAGATCAATTTCAGCAAAAGGACCATTAGTGCCAAAGCCCGCATTATTGATAAGGACATTTATCTTGATTTTTTTCTTTTTCAGGGTATTAAAGACAGTCTGTGGCCCTTTCGGATCAGATAAATCCACCGGAATTATCTCAATATGCAGGCCCTTGTGACGACTTTGTAGTTCATCCGCTAGGGTTTTGAGCGCAGCTTTACGCCGCGCAACTAACACCAGATCATAGTTATCTGCAGCTAAAATTTTAGCAAATTCTAAACCAATTCCCGACGAGGCACCGGTTATTAGGGCAGTTCCTTTTCTCATGTTATAGCAAGTCTTTGGGTTTTTG
>CALHRC010000220.1 GCA_938038265.1 uncultured bacterium | reverse complement strand
AAAATAATTTACAAGTAAGCGGGGATGGATTTACCCAACTGGAAACTTTAGCCCGTGAATTTGAGCTTTTCTTTGCTGAAAAAATCCAACCTAAGTTGCGGCAGGAGACAAGTTTAATTTTTCTCTATGGTTTTCCGCCTTTTTCCCGAGGCATGGCTGAACTTGACCCGCTTACTGGTTTGGCCTGCCGCATCGAGTGCTTTTACCGGGGGGTTGAGTTAGCTAATGGCTACCAAGAAATTTCGGATTTATACACCGTAGAACAATTATTTATACAGTGTAATAAAATTCGCTTAAGCCGGGGGTTGCCGCCTTACCCTGCCGATGAAACCTTGCTGCACCTCACCCCGGCAATGCAGGGCGTGGCGGGCATGGCTTTGGGTTTAGAGCGGCTGCTAATGGTTTTTTTTGACATTGACGATATTGCTTCTTTTAAGTTAAATTAAAATAAGTTTGCCTATGAAAGAAGTCGAACGTAAAATGCGAGAAAACCCGGCGCTGCAAGAGATTGCCGAAAAGTTACCAAACATCCCCCCGACCCCCGGTTGTTATCTGTGGCTGGGTGACCCCAACGAAAACCGCGGGTCTATTCAGGGGGATGGCAATAGCAGAGTGTTGTACATTGGTAAGTCGGTAAACCTGCGTTCTCGGGTGCGGCAATACTTACACAGTGAAGATTACAAAACCCGCTTTTTAATGAACCGGGTACGTGATATTGAGTGGGTTACTACCGACAATGAATTGGAAGCTCTGTTATTAGAGAATACCTTAATCAAGCGCCACAAGCCACCTTACAATGTACACTTAAAAGACGATAAGCGCTATCCCTACTTGTGCCTTACTATGGGTGAACCTTTCCCGCGGCTGGTGCTTACCCGGCGTAAATTTTCACGAGAACATTTATACTTTGGCCCTTATTCCGATGTACGCGCTGCCCGCAATACCATGGAGCTAATTCACAAGGTGTTTCCTTTACGTAAACGGCCACTTAAGTTACCATTAAAAAACCCAGCGCGACCTTGTCTTAATTTTCATATCAAACGTTGCTGGGCGCCTTGTACTGGTACCGTAAACCAAGAAGAATATCGGGAGCTGGTATTGCAGGTGCGCGATTTTCTCGAAGGCCGCGATCAAGAAGTGGAAAAAATGCTTACCACTAAAATGAATGAGTATGCGCAAGCAATGGAATTTGAAAAAGCAGCTCGCTACCGGGATATTTTACGCGATATTGAACTATTGCGCCAATCGCAAGAAGTAGAGTCTGCTGGCAGTGAAGATGATTTTGATGTCATTGGTATTTTTGCCATTGAGCGCGAAAAATTAGCCCGGGCATTAGATACCGATGAAATTTATCTTGATTATTTCACTGACGATAGCGCGCCTATTTTAGGCCAATTAGCGCTGTTGCGCATCCGGGGGGGGAAAGTAACTGCAAAACGCAGTTATGCTTTTAGCGAAGCTGGCGGCTGGGATTCAACTTCAGAGACAGAATTTACTGCTGAATTTATGGAAAGTTTTTTGCGAGATTACTACCTTGCCTTCAAGGACGTGCCGCCGGAAATACTGATATCCCACCCTTTGCGAAACACGGCTAATTGGGAAAAGTTGCTGTCGCAGGTGGCTGGTCACGCCGTTTCGCTTGTTGCCTTGGGCGATCGTTATGAAGAAAAAAAGAAGCTCTTGCGGATGGCTGAAACCAATGCGAGATTAACCCTCAGGGAAAGGATTCTCAATGAAAAAACCCGTAACCAGAAAATTGGCTTGCGACAAATACAAAAATTTTTAGGGCTAAAAGATATCCCCCACACCATAGAGTGTTATGACATATCGAATATCCAAGGCAGCGAGCCAGTTGCCGCCGGGGTTATGCTAAAAGAAGGTCTGCCACATAAGTCTGGCTACCGCAAATATGCCATTAAAACCGTCGAAGGGGCTAATGACCCCGCGATGATGTATGAAGTGATTGACCGGCGTATGCGGCGCATTGCCGAGGGTGGAGCCAAAGCTCCCGATTTGGTGGTAATTGACGGTGGCATTACCCAACTAAGGGCTGCCATAAGGGCACGCGACATATATGGCTTTAAAATTCCTATGATTGGTTTAGCAAAACAAAGAGAAGAAATCCACACTGAAGAGGGACGCTTGTTGCGTTTTGATCCCAACAGTCCGGGAATGCTAATCTTGCGTTTAGCCCGCGATGAAGCCCACCGCTTTGGCGTAGCTTACCACCGCAACCGCCGGATGAAACGCAATTTAAGATCTTTACTTGATGGCATTGAAGGTGTGGGTGAAATCCGCCGTAAACAACTTATGAATGTATTGCGCAAAATTTCTTTAGATGATTATACTGTGCAATCCTTAGTGCAAAAAATACAACAAGAGACGGATTTACCATCCGACCTTGCCCGGCAGGTTGCCGATACGGTATATTCCTTGTAAACAAGGGAGGTCAAATGCAGGCTGATTTTTGGAATGAACGCTACCAAACCAATGAATATGTCTATGGGCTTAACCCCAATCGTTATTTCGAGAAGAAGCTGCGGCAGTTAGATCCCGGCATTTTGCTGTTACCTGCTGAAGGAGAAGGACGCAATGCGGTTTTTGCCGCCCAGCGCGGGTGGGAGGTCTTTGCCTTTGACCAAAGTAGTGTGGCGCGAGATAAGGCATTGCGTCTAGCCCGGAAAAAAGCCGTTAAGCTGCACTACCAGCTTTCCGATATAGACGATTTTTATACGCTGTATAGCTGGAAATTTGACGCTATAGGCTGTTTTTTTGTGCACTTGTTGCCTGAAAAACGCCGCCGTTTTCACCAACGTTTAGTAACTATGTTGCGCCCCGGGGGTACCTTAATATTACAAGGTTTTGGTAAACACCAATTGGAGTATTCCTCCGGGGGACCTAAAGACTTAAGTATGCTGTTTGACCCTGAAGAGCTTAAAGAGGATTTTCGGGGACTGGCTATTCTTGAGCTAAAAGACGCTGTGGAAGAGCTTAACGAAGGCCCGGGGCACCAGGGACAGGGTCACCTGGTCAGTCTGCTGGCCCGCAGACCATTATAATTATACACTGTATAAAATTACTATACAGTGTATAATAGACTTTCTCAAGGGGAAATTACCCGAATGGCATCGGGCAACAGGTAAAATTCTGCAGGGCACTGGCCAGGCAGTTCGCCATCGACATCGAGTAAGGCGCGTTCTTGGCTCTCTACAGTTACTTTGCGGGCGTGAAAAACACTAATTTCTTTTAATTTTACATGAGTTCCCTTGCGGATAGCCCGTGCTTGCATGATCGTCTTAAGTCGGCTTATGTCGCCGATAATGACCACATCAAAATAGCCATCAGACAGATCGGCGCCGGGAGCAATCATCATGCCGCTGCCAAAATACTTTCCATTAGCTACAATAACTCCGTTGGTGATACCTTCAATAACATGAGAGTCATCTAAAGTAATTTTCATGCGTTTGTTTTTGTAGCGCAGTAAACCCTTGAACGTGGCGAGCTGGTAGGCTAACCATCCCCCCCGTTTACCTTGTTTTTCAAGAATTTCTACCACTTCGCCACCAATGCCAACATCGGCAATATTGATGAAGGGCCGGGCAAACATGCGCCCCTGTGCATCTGAATACTTCACCATTCCCATATCGATGCTGCGGGTGAAGGCAGTCTTGAGTATCTTAACGTTATCTTTGAAATCATAGGGGATCTTCAGGCTACGGGCTAAATCACTGCCGCTACCGGTGGTGATGATCCCCAAAGCACAATAAGGGGCGTTTTTCAGCGGCTGGCATTTTGTGTCGAAAAAACCAGCGGCGACTTCAGATACGGTGCCATCCCCCCCTACCGCCACAATGTAGGGAATGCCCGCATTGACCTGCGAACGGGCAATTTCCGTGGCATGGCCGGGTCTCTCTGTGTAGAAAATTTTGTAAGATAAATTAGCCTGTTGCATCTCTGCTTCTATTGTGGCAACCCGATCTTTTGTTTTGCCTGCGGCGGATATCGGGTTTACAATAAGCGCATAGTTATAGGCAGGTGGCGCAGTTTTTATAGCCGTTGCTGGCTTTTTCCCAGTGGGTGTTTTTTGTACGGCAGCGACTTGCTTTTTTGTAGTTGTTTTCGTTGTCGCCTGGGGCTGAGCCCTGGTTGCTTTCTTTGCTTGCTTGGGTTTTACCACAGAGATTGGTTGCCTTGGTTTATTTGATTTTGCTCTGGCCATAAGGGCAGCCTCTTTGGTGTTGAAAGTTTGTCAATAAAAACTATTTTTTCTTGCCGTTCTGCCGGCATCTGACGGTTTGCCAATATGATTTGGGATATTGACCCAGTTTTATGGCGCTCCCCCGTTGAACTCAATCTGTTACTTTTCAGCTGGCAGCCGGAAATTCGTTACTATGGTATTTTGTTTGCCTCTGGTATTTTTCTGGCCTACTTTGTCGCTTCGCGGCTCTACCGCCAAGTGGGTATTCCGCAAATACACCTCGATGGCATGTTGCTCTATGTCATTGTAGGCTTGGTGCTTGGCGCCCATTTCGTACACCTGATATTTTATGAGCCAGAAAGCCTCATCCGCCATCCCATTAGAATTTTTCAAATTGGTATGGGCTTAGCCTCACATGGTGGTGGGATAGGCGCTGTCATTGGCCTGCTGCTATATTGCAAAAAGCATAAAACTAATTTCTATGAATTGGCAGATCCAGTAGTGGTTGGAGCTACTTTGACAACAACTTGTATTCGCTTAGGAAATTTTTTCAATTCAGAGATTTTGGGCAAACCGGCCGACATACCCTGGGGAGTTTATTTCCCGCTTGCGGATCCGGCTCCCGTACCTATGCGCCATCCCTCTCAATTATACGAAGCGACGATGGGGCTGGTTCTCTTTGGCATCATGATGTTTCTCTTTAAACGCAATTTTGGTAAAAAACCTGCCGGCTATTTCTTTTATATGTTCCTGCTGCTTTATTTTTCAGGCCGCTTTCTGGTTGAATTTTTCAAAGACACGCAAATTGATGTGACCAGCTCGCTCTACTTCATGGAGCGCATCATGAATATGGGGCAGTGGTTGAGTATTCCGATTATTTTGTTTGCTGCCTGGCAGCTCTGGGGCGCGCGGCGACCATTTGCCAAAGATATAGAGCGGCAGACTTCGCGGTAACCCCCCACAGAAAAGAGTTTACACAGTATATAGCAAAGCGCAGTTTTATGCGGTAACGGCTCCGTGGGTTGATCCGCATCAATGACTTTAATTACCTATTAAGGCAATAAAATAAATAAAATATACACTTAAGGAATAAATCATGCGAAAACGAAAACTGAATTTAAGACAATTTTCTGCTTGGTGGCTATGTCTTTGGGTCTCAGGCGTTTTTACTGCCCTGTTAGCAGAAGAAGCCCTGCAACCATTAACCGGTAAGTGGGAGTATGGGCTTTCCGTTAGGGTACGCCCGCAAATGCAATTACATGAAGGTTTTCAAAAAGAAACCAGCAATGAGTTTGTCGGCCAACGTACCTGGATTACCCTATCGCATACCTTCAGCGACCATGCGAAAATCTTAGCTACCCTGCAAGATGCCCGTATATGGGGCGGACAATCCAGCAGTATTTCTGCTATTGATACAGGTACCGATTATGTCATTACTGATGCCAATGGTGCCCAACGTAAAGTTCAGGAATCCGCTACCGACATCCGCGAAGCGTATTTTTTTCTGGATGAATTTCTGCTGCCTTCCCTTAGCTTGCAGTTTGGCCGGCAGAAAATCGCGTTGGGCGACCAGCGCTTGGTGGGCCACCTCGATTGGCTCAATACCGGCCGCAGTTTTGACGCTGCCCGTTTAACCCATAAAGCAGGTATCCATTCCCTTCAGGCATTTGTGAGTGTCGTGCGGGAAGGCAATCCTTCTGAACCAAACCAAATACTACGCAACAACCGCTCTGCCTTTAGTAACCGAAAAAAAGATACCTACTTTGCCGGCCTCTATGAAACCCTGAACTTTGGCCCCCTGTTAACCGACCTCTACTGGTTTAGCCGCGCAGATTATGAAGTCAATGAGCTGCACACCGCTGGCTTGAGACTCACCAACCGCACGGAAAAAAACAAACTGCCACAGGGAAAATCTTTTGACTGGTCTATCGAAGCCGCAGGCCAGGGGGGATATAAAGGCGGTAAACGGGTTGAGGCCTATGCTGCCGGTATGATTGCCGGTTACAAATTTGATGTAGGCCTGCCCCTGCGGCTGGGCATTGCACTCGACCACGCCAGCGGAGACCAAGACCCCGCTGACAATAGGTACCAGACTTTTGATAACCTGTACCACACTAACCATATCTTTTACGGCAATGCCGACCAGATTTCCTGGCAGAATATGACCGGGGCTTCAGCCGATGCCACCCTCTGGTTCAGCAAAGATGCCTGGCTAAAAACGGCCTATTGGTACTTCCAGCGGGCTACCGGCAACGATGCCTTTTATCCCATCCATGGAGCCAAAGCTCCCTTAGGACTGTTGCCTAATAACGCCACCCACTATGCGGATGGTTCGGCTAAATTGCCGCTCTACCATGAATTCGATTTCA
>CALHRC010000219.1 GCA_938038265.1 uncultured bacterium | reverse complement strand
GTAAAGCGGCCAGCCTGGGACTTAAACCCATCCTTGCCGGGCGTAACGCAGCAAAGGTCACCAAGCTCGCCAATGAACTGACCCTGGAAAATCGCATTTTCTCTCTGGCAGGCGACCATACCGTAAAGGAGCGCATTGAAGACTGCGCCTTGGTGCTGCACTGCGCCGGCCCTTTCCATGAAACTGCTCTGCCTATGGCGAAAGCCTGCCTTGAAACTGGAACACATTATCTCGACATCACCGGCGAAATTCCGGTGTACCAGATGCTGCATGCCATGACCCGTGAAGCCGAAAATGCTGGTGTTATGCTGCTGCCCGGTGTTGGCTTCGATATTGTGCCCACCGACTGCCTGGCACTGCACCTCAAAGAAAAAATGCCTGATGCCATCCACCTGGCCTTAAGCTTCATGGGCTTAGGCGGTATCTCAGGCGGCACCATGAAAAGTGCCTTAGCCCAGCTACCCTCTGGCGGCAAAATCCGCCGCAACGGCGAACTGGTTACCATCCCCCATATGTCCATGAGCCGTACCGTATCGTATAAGGGCAAAGATTTTAAGGTCTTCGCGATTCCCTGGGGGGATGTCTATACGGCCTACCTGACCACCGGCATTCCCAATATTGAAGTCTATACTTACATCCCCGAAACCCAGGCAAATGTTATGGCAGCCCTACAACCAATTTCTATTTTGTTTAAAATTGACCCTGTTCTCAAAGCGGCACAATGGCTCATTGGCCTAACGCAATCTGGCCCTGATGAGCAGACACGCGAAACAGGCCGGGCTATTATTTGGGGAGAAGTCACCAACAGCGCCGGTCAAAAAGTTGCCGCCATGTTAGAAACCCGGGAGGGTTACTATTTAACAGTAGAAACAGCTCTGGCTGCAACGCAGAGAGTACTCGCAGGCAATTTTAAGCCGGGCTTTCAGACGCCAGCAGGGGTGTTCGGCAGTAAATTCATTCTGGAAGTTGAAGGCAGCAAGCTGAGCTGAAGTTTATCAGGGCGTCCATAGGGAATAGTTTTCTGGATAGGGAATTCCCCATCTATTCTTAGAATTCCAGAACAAAAGGGAGGTGAGGCTGCAGCCATGTAAGTTAGCCCCCGCGGTAGGGATTGCCTGGCTGGCTACCAAAACATTTTTCAAATTGATTTGACGAGCTGATTTCATACCTAATTGCGACGAGCTGTGATCCCTTTGTATCGTCGTCCTGGGGCCTTACTCACAGCTCATACGCTGCCCGTAGCTACGTTTGCCACCGTTATTCTGACAGGCTTAGCCTACCGCATCCGACTCTACCTGGGCTTATTAAATGCAGACATCAAACCTTTCTCTTTTGACCCCGCAGAATATTCATTCTTTTTTACCATGCAGTACCTGCTTTACGAGATACTGTTTGCTGCTGCCGTTACCAGCATTGTCATTGTGGTGCAGATACTTCTGCTTTTGGTTAGAAATCCGGTGGTTAGAAAGTGGTTTGCCCGAACGTTACTAATAGTCTGGAGCTTGGTACTGGTAATCATAGCCTTAGGTTATGGGGCACACTACCGGCTGATCCTGGAAATGAACAGTGGCTTGGAACTATCTTTGATCAGTGAAGGCATGCAGGGACTAAACCTAACTGAATTTATGTCTATGCTGTCCGCCACAGATCTTTTGTTTCTTGTGATGCCTATCGGCATTTTCTATTTTGTTTATTTTCAACCCGCCCACTGGCGACAATTTACGGACGTTTCCCTGGCAGTAATCGCTATTCTGGCATTCTTGTTACCCGTCAGTTTTTCTGGCCACAATAAGCCCTTGTTGGCCAGAGAATTGCGACTAAATCCGATTTATTTTGCGCTCAGCGATATTCTTAACAGCCATGACAATCAGAAATCCTTTTCTATTACTCAAGAAAACCTACACAGGATCAGCAGCCAATTACAGAGCGTGCAGCTCATCGACCCCTTATTTGCCCGCAGTGACGCTTCTCAACCAACACTGACCTCTTCTAACCAATTGCAACCCTGGAATATAGTTCTTATCATCCTGGAATCAACGGGAGCTGGATATATCTACAACACCTCTCTTGGAAATGAGGTTCCCATGCCTTTTCTCAAGAAACTTGCCGGGCAGGGCCTATCTCTCGAAAATCACTATTCAGTCGGCAACAGTTCACCGCGAGCAGTTTTCTCTATCTTCAGCGGCACTTATGAAACTCCGACTCTCAATTTCTTTTCGCTTAAGCGCGACCTGAAAATCCCCGCATTAAATGCTTTTTTCCCCGAACACTTAGAGCAGTTTCTAGTGACTCCCTGTTCAACGGCGTGGTATTTCCCCAAACACTATCTCGAAGCTAATGGCCTTAAAGAGATATATGGTTACCATAATGTTCCGGTAAACCCAGCAAGTCCGGCTCCCAAAGACGCCCGCAATGAAATTGATACTGCCAATTTTTTTCTGCGCAGGATGGAAAAGGCGCGCGAGCCTTTTTTCGCGACTTACATTACTTTTGCACCACATTATCCTTATTTTGACGTAGGTAAAGATTATCATATACTTCCTGATTTGAAAAATCGCCTACATCGTTATTACAATGCCTTACGCCTGCAGGATGTATTACTGGAAAGGTTCTACCGTTCTCTCGAAAAAAAAGGCCAGCTTGAGCGAACCATCCTCATCATAGTCGGCGACCACAGCGAAGCCTTCTGGCAGCACCCAGATAACAGAATCCACTCGCGGTACAGTTTTAACGAAAATATCCGCACCCCAGCGATCATCTGGCAGCCTCGGCTATTTAAACCAACCGTATTAACGGAACCGACTTCTCATATTGATATTGCGCCAACTGTACTTTCTGCCATCGGCAAACCCTATAACCCTAAATTATTCCAAGGTGAAAATCTGCTCAACAGCGACCGCAGACGGCGCTATATCTTTGCTTATGGCAACGAAAATACCCTATCTATTATTAACCGCCACAACATTAAAATGCAACTGCTCTTCAACGAAAACAGTTGCCGTGTGTTTAACCTGATGACCGATCCCGGAGAGAACAATCCCTTGTCATGCTCAGGGTATGAAGAGATGCGCCAGGCAGGGATGGCCTTCGCCCGGCTTCAGCCAGAGATAATGAAAGATTTCAATCGCCAGTATAGATTGACCGGCAGTTTCAACGGAGAGCGCCATCCCTTAGGGAGCTTTGCAGTTCGATGAAACGGCTGTTCTCTGCCTTATTGGTTCCTTTATTTTTTTGGTTTGCCTGGCTACAGCTCAATGACCACGACTGGTATATCTGGTTTACCGTCTATGCCTTTACAGCAGGTCTTCTGCTAATCAATGCCATCCACCATACTTTGATTGTTTCGCGTACTATGCTCTATACTGCTGCGCTGCTGCAAATCTGGGGTGTGCTGCTGCTCGCCTGGTCGATAAATCGTCTGCTGCAGGCAGAAGGGGGAATTTCGTTTGATCTTTTCTACTATGACGAAGAATTTCGTGAAGCTTGGGGATTGTTGATCTGCGTCACCGCACTCTACTTTACTCGTTTTGGTTACGGCAAGAACTATCCCGCAGACCGCGACCCACAACAGCAAGATTTCACCGATTCAGATTTGACCAGTCCTGATGACTGATCAACCGACAGGATAAAAAGTCACTTCATAATGAACTAATTTTTTATTCTGGTAAACAAATTTTCCTGAAAAAAAGTCTTTTCGATCAAGCCAGGGCAGAAAAATGCGATCGCCTTCCCAGAGATTAAGCTGTAGGATTTTGTCGTTTTCAATCCAGACCAATTCACCTTCAGACGAATCGATGAGCTCACCAGTAAATTGCTCTGCCGTAAAGATAAAAACCATCCAATCCTGGTTTTTGCTAAACAGCGGAAACATGATCACGCCATGCAACCACGGTTTTTTGATTTTCAAACCAGATTCTTCTAATACCTCGCGGCGAACGCACTCTTCGGGACTTTCCCCCGGTTCAAATTTACCGCCGAGACCATTGTATTTACCCTCATGTACATCGTCTTTTTTACGGTTGCGGTGCAGCATGAGAGTTTTACCGTTATGCCTCACATAGCACAGAGTAGATAATACCATAAGTTATATTCTCCATCCGTGACAGGATGTAAACTTATGTTGACGACTTGACTGCACCGGGAAAAAAATCTGTTGTCACATGCTGCGCCTGTTGCTTAAAGATCTCTGGAACAATCTTTACGCCAGATATGCGCTTATTACTTTTCTGGTATTAATCTTGTTCGCCTCAATTTTTCAGTTTCGTATTCGCTTTTATAATTTTTGGGATAGATTCTTTGTCGGCGAATCTTTTGACGATCCTCTCTCCCAGAAAAAAAAACCCTACTCTTTCAGAGAAGATCCTGAGTCGGCGCAGGCATTATTTCTATATGGCCTTGAAGAATTGTTGGTGCGCGCCGTAAAATTATATGATATACCTTCCTATAATATAAATATCAATAAGAAAGCTTCTTTAGACGGCAGTTACAGTGCATATCTCGACCCGCAATCCGCAGAGCTGATCAAAACCTTATTCAGCGATTTTGCTCTTTTCTGCCGACCACTCACGGGTCGTGACGACGCCTGGCATGCCTGGCAGAGAGAAAAACAGCTCAGCAAGCGTCACAAGCGAGCCCCGAAAGAAGGAGAATTAAATCCCTTTGATTATGCCATCACAGAAAAAAACCACGCTAAGACTGCCAGACTTATGCTCGAAGTGGACCGAAATAATTTTTTTATCGCCTTAAGAAAAAAACCCGACGCGCGGGCCATTATTGAATTTAGAGAAGACATGTACCGGGCCTTGTGCCGTGGCTATGAAACTCCGAAATTCTGGCAGCGGGCGCTTGAATACAAAGAATATCTTGCCGAACAAAAAGTTTATGACCGCCTGGAAAGCGCCCGAAAACCTTACTTCCCTGATGAGATTGCCCGCAGCGCCTGGCTTGAACTCGCGCAAGACAAAAAATACCATGAATACCTAAAAGAATTCTTCATTCGCATGCGATCCTACAGCGGTGATATTGACATGCAACTTGAGCAGGCCATGGGGATGTACACAACAACCGGGGACCGCTATTATCTCATGCAGTATATCACATTGCTTCTTGACCGTTCTCGTTCAGGTGGCGCCGATCGTGCGCGAGAAAGTTTTGAAATTCTCTTTGCCATGCGCGACAAAGGTCTTGACACCAATCCCACCTATCTCTATGCTCTGGCAGAAACTTCCTTTCGCATGGGAGAACCGCCCAAAGCCCGCGCACTAGTAAACCAACTGCTTAAATTACTGCCAGAGTCAGAACAACATACCCTAAGAGAAGTTAGACGGCTTGATTTTATTCTTAAAATGTCTGGAGTATGATATACCTTGACCTGAACGCAACTGCCCCCCCGGATGTCGAAATCCTCAGAGAAGCCCTGGCATATTACCTGCAGCACATCGCCAACAGCTCTGGGTTATCGCTGGAATCCCAGCGAGTAAATCGCGCTATTGAAGAGTGCCGTAAACTAACGGCAGATGCACTGTCTTTAGACGCTAAACAAATAATTTTTACCGCTTCGGCAAGCGAAGCCAACCGCATTTTTATTACGGCACACTGGCTGCAAGCTCTACACGAAAAAAAAATTTTTCGCCCTCTCTATTCTCGGCTTGAACATCCATCAGTTACTGAACTGCTAAAAAGACTACCTTACTGCGAACCCATCGAATATACTCTCACCCAAACAGGGCAACTCGCTCAACCCGACATTGTGCGTGAGCAGATCACTTCAGCCAACTGTATCATTATGATGGCAGTGCATAACGAAACAGGCCTTATATTGCCCCTGGAGCAAATAGAAGAGATGATGGGTGATCGGGAAATCCCCCTACTGTGTGATTTTTCCCAGGCAGCTAGCCGAATTGCGCCAGATTCTCCATTAGGCAATGATTTTTTGTCGCGCCGGAGCGAGAGGATGACCTACTTCTCATTAGCCGGGCATAAGCTCGGCGCTGGTCACGGAGCCGGGCTGCT
>CALHRC010000218.1 GCA_938038265.1 uncultured bacterium | reverse complement strand
TTCCGCGATTTCATCCGCAAGTACAGCATTGAATTACGTCGGCCTGGTCAGTTAGCCCATACTACAATCAAAATGATTGAAGAGCTGAAACTTGAAGCAGAATTTGCCCGCGCCGGGTTTGAGGAAAATAAAATCCAAATGAAGATGATGAATATCAGAGAACTCGTCAACTCGATTCATTATTTTGAAACGGATAAAAAATCTCTGCCAGCAATGCCAGAGGCAGAACGCGGGCTCTTTGAATTTCTGCAATACCTCACCCTACTCACCGACGACGATGACGACCAAGAAGGCAATAATGATAAAGTACAGATGATGACCCTGCATCTGGCCAAAGGCCTCGAATTTAGAGCTGTTTTTCTTGCGGGCATGGAAGAAGGAATATTGCCGCACCGACGCACTCTTGAGAATGATAATGAAAGTCCAGTGGCTGGCCTGGTCACTGGTCATTCTCTCGAGGAAGAACGCCGCCTGTTTTATGTCGGCATTACCCGAGCTAAAGAAAAAATTTTCATGACCTGCGCCCGTACGCGCCGCAGTTATGGCGCAGAAATCATCTGCGAGCCATCCCGCTTTTTGCAGGAATTACCCGCTGAACTTTTATTGCATTCCGGTCAAGAGAAACATATTTCAAGTGATACTGCATTTTCGTTGGATGACATGCTTGCAATGTTCGGCAATCCTTCAGCAACAGCCACGAACTGAATTACCGGGGACGTTTACCAAACTTCGTCAAGGTTTTAAAAGGTTGCTCAGCTGCATGAACGGGGGGCTGGTGACAGCTTTCGCAATTGATTTTTTTTACGGCACTCTTATTGTAATTTTTTATATAATCCGCGTCTTCGGCCGCTCTTTCGCCGGCCGCCGTGAATTTTTCATAACCATTGTGACAGAAGGAACAGTCAACTTTGAATTTTTCAGATAACGGGAACATCTGATCATGAGCAAAGTTACCCTTGCGGGTAAGCAGTGTAAAATCCCCGGCACGCAATCCCCGCTCTGCTTCGGTATGGCAATAGCTACATTTTACCCCTAAAGCTTTAGCAATCTTTTTCATGTCTTCGGCAATTTCTTTTTTTTCCGCGTAAGACTTAATTTTTTTAGGATGACTGAAAACTGATAAGGCCGCGACAGCCAGGGTAACCGCCAGCAGGTATTTCATCGGATAATTCATGCTAATTTAGACGCATTCATGGCCAGCGGCGACAATTTTTTTTTAAGGGCAACCATGTTAACACACCATTTTATTCTTTTCTTCTTGCCCCGCCGACAAAGTATCGAACTTGAAGTGGTGAGAAAGTGCGCACCAAGATATACAATCTGCAGAAATATATCCGACAGCGAATTACGGAATCCGTAAGAAATCGCCGCACTGGTATTGAACGGGAAAGGCTTAAAACCAGGTTTGAACTGGTGATTGCGGGTACTACCGCTCTGCTGGCTCTGTTAGTGCTGATGCTGATCATAACCCGCAACTACCAGCTAAAAGCTCCCGAACTGTTGCGCAGTTTTCTGAAAATGAACCACATAGAACTCTCGGAATCTCTTTTCGAGAGCAGGTTATTTCCTGTACCACATCTCTATGCCCCCCGTATTGAGCTTTATATTGACCATCAGGTTTCGTTGCAGGTAAACGGGGTGCGACTCTCTCCCGATTACATAGCCCTACTAACGGGGGAATCTAACCAGATTAGAACCATCCACATTGAACATGCACTGCTGCATGTCATGCCCCTTGAAATACGTCAATTAGGCTGGCGTCCGGGGCCACCACCCACAAAACATATTAAAGACCGGGTGATGGATGAAATCATCAAAATCAGCCATATTGTAATCCGCCAGTTTCTGGTAGCCCGCCGTTTTACCCTCGACAGGTTTGATTTATTTGTCGATGAATTAGACAGCCTGCGCCCTCTGGTTTCAGTAGAAGATTTTCTTCTCAAGCGTGAAGACAATGTTTACATTAAACTTCAGGCCACGATGGCTGAATGGCTCGATGCAGAAGTTCGGATAACCGGATTTCTCAAAGACGCCTCGCAGCCAAGAACCAATGATTCTCTATCAAATTTTTCTCATGTCGCGCTCGAAGTTCAACATCGCTATCATCTCGAAAAAATTGGCGAAGCCTATAATGTATCCCCATTTCCGTTCAGTGGATCGGGACGTGGGATAGTTCTCTTGCATATTCCGTTGCCCATGGAGAGAATTGAAGGTTTCTTTGAAACCATCCCCGAGTCAGTAAAAATCGGCGGTCATAACCCTTTTTTTGATATGGCAGAAAGTGACCATGTCAAAATCAGCTTTCCTTTTGTAACAGATAGAGATCGCCTGAAGTCAGACGCGCTGAAACTTAAAATCGGTTCCATGAAATGGCCCGCATCCCTTGAATGGGATTACCGCCTTTTCAGTATTGCTGTTAGATTTGCCGCCGACAACGCGCTGCCGGGCAATGTGGCGGCAGTAATACTGGGAAGTTATTTTGACCCTTTTATCAAATATCTTACCACCTCAGAGAGTTTCATCAAGCCTGATTTTCTTTATATTTACCCTTTACAGAAACGCGTAGAATACCAGGGTACTCTCACCCTGCGATCACGCACCCCGAGTCAAGAAAGCCGCATGGGCATGTTCGCCTTAACAGGTTTTCTGCGCGGTAATGAGAACTTTATTCAATCCAACAACCTAATGCTCCGCGGAGAGACGACAATAACCAATATGAGAAATTTTAGGCTGGATCTCTCAAAAGCAAGAACCATTTCCGCCAACATCGATAGCGAAATTTATATTGGGGATTTCTATCGTGGCGCCCGTGGCAGGGCAAATCTCACCACTACCATCAACTGCCGTACCGGCGGCAAAATAGATTGCAAACGCAGTGATTTTTATTTTGCCGGCTCAGACATGCAGATCCCGGTCGCCGAAGCCGCGAGACTGTACCGTATTCTTAGCATTGATGTCTTTTCTTACTGGAAAAGTCTAAAAAAAGACAGTGAAATAACTATCAGTAAAATTACAGCTAATGGCACAATAGAAAAAGATATCTTGCATATTGAGAAATCATTGATCGATAGTGACACTGGTAGAATACAACTTACGGGCGATTATTCACTTTCAGAAGAAAGCGGCAATTTCACCCTGCGCCTAATGCCATTAGGGGTGGATCGGGTACTCGAACCAATCCCTCTTGTTGGCAGTGCGATCCACTCCTCGCTATCTTTTGCCGCCCAAATGATCTATACAATACGCTACCAAAACCAGAAATTTTATGTAGAACAATTCACCATGGGCACCGGATTTGAGCGTCTGAGAAAATTATTTCGTGACTAAAAATTAAATAAAATTTTTCAATCTGCGCTCTAACTCGGCAATATGACGCTCATTACGAGCAACAACACCCCATAGCTGGCGCAACACTTCATCTGCCGGCAGTTGGGAATCGCCAGCTATACGCCGCTGTTCAAGAGCGCTTAACATTTTTTCAACCGGGTTAGCAAAATCAAACTCATCGCGCGGCAGAGGGTCATTCAGTAAAGCTTCGCGCAGGAGCAGCTCCTTACCGGGATGAGCTGGTGGCGCTTGAGCTGGAATAAGAACTGCTTTCTTTCTTTTTTTCTTCATCGACTCGCCGCATACTGCAGAATTCTAATGCAATTCTTTCTTCGGCATTTTCAGGCCAGACTTCGAGCGTTTTTCCGGGCTCAAACCACAAAAATAGAATTTTAACAAACCTCTTCAAAACCAGAGGTCTATCACCAGATTGCTTAAAATATCAGCTTTGAACCTACCAACACCCCCCAGAAGTTATCATTCCCATAAGGTGAATTTGGTTTAATACCGGGTGTCTCATAAAATTCACCGGGTATGAACAGGCCACCCGTAACATATAAAGTCCAATACTTGTTGTGGTAATAGTCCAACGATAGGTTGAACTCTTGCCCCATAAATTTTCCCAGTCTCTCCTGCGCCTTGAGAACTGTCGAAGTCACCCCAGAAGTATTACCAGCATCCCACAGATCGCTTATGCCAGTGTCTCCCATGAGCCAGTAATCTGCGGCAATCCTCAACAAGCGCCGCCAGGTGGTGGATGTCCCTAAATGCATGAACCAGGCCCCTGATTTCTTGTCATATTCATGAGGGAAGTCTGCCACGCCATCATTAGCTACATAAGCAGTCGGATGGACTCCCCAAAACCGGTTTACCAGTAAACCGCCCATATGGTTGCCTTTGAAACTGACAAACCCATGGGATGTCTGTATGCCATTGCGGTTATATTCAGGCCCTGATGCCCAGAAACCATCTAAGTTAAATGCCACATCAAATTCGCGGGCAACTTCATGTATGAAGAAATCGACACCACCGCCACCGGCAAAACCGTTATTGGTAACATCCTGGCTTTCACCAGCAGCTGTGGGCAAGCGGCGGTCAATACCAAAAGAAACGGCGCCATCGGCATAGAGACTTAATTTGTTTTTGAAGGGCAAAGGCAAGGGACTCGAAAAAGTCCAACGATTACCTGCCATGGCGGAATAGTCATTATCGGCAAAGTTACCGGTTGCCCCTAAGTTGGTTCTGTCTGACCCGCCCCTACTGACAGCCCCATAGCGAGCGTAAAAGCCGTACAGTCGGGTCATCAGCACAGGATCGTTTGGGGACAGCGCACGACTCCAGTTGAGGATGTTACGACTTTCATAGACCAGCCCCGACCTAATGGTATTGACATCCCCATCAAAATTCTGCACCCGACGGTTGTCATGCGAAAAAAAGCGCACAAAGTTGATATTAAGCGTGGCATCGCCAGCCATCTGGTACACATCAAACAGTAGTATATGAAAGACGCCCAAATAAGAATCGGCATACTGCATAGTCACGGCATCAAGAATATCGCGCAACATATAGTCATTGGCTGCCCCACCAACTTCAAAAAACTGGCGCCCAATACGAACCATCAGATCAGAACGCGCTGTTTTGAACAGAACACTCTGTAAGTATAGTTCACCAAAAGCAAACGGATCGGCGCCAATAGGCGTTGACGCGGAATTGTTATTGGTTGACGCCCCCGAAAGCTGGTCACCGCCCCAGAAACCATTTTTGAAAATATCGACCCGAAAGAAAGTATCCTCCGTAAGGGGGAAAAAGAAATTCACGAAAAAGCGCGAATACGCCATATGGATGCGGTCATCCGTCAAATCAATGGTAGCCTGGTTGGATTCATTTAACGCCCGCAAGTCGGCATTGTTAAAGCTGCCCCCTTCACTGATGAAGCCGATCTGGTACTCCATTCTTTTGAGAATTTCATCTTTCTCGGCTTTATCGCCGAAAACATCTTTGCGCTTATCTATATCAGGTGGCGGGAAAGGCAGCTCATCGGTATCAAGCCGTACGGTAGTATTGACCGCACGCGGATCTCTGCGCACAGGTTCTTTCTCTGGAACAGTGGTTTGGCTTGCAATGCCTAACTGTTCTGCTTCATCAGTATCGGTTTTGGTTTTTTGCGCTTGCCGCGAATCTGATTTCAAACGCAGCCGTATGGCCTCATTTTCTTGGTTAGAGGCATTTCGCTCAAAATTTTGTGCAGAAAGAACCGAAGTGGCTGTAACCCAAAGGGCAAGTATCTTAATTTTCATAAGGTTAGACCACTAAAATGCTAGCCTGAGTAAACAGGCAATTCTTTTTTAAGAACAACCAACCGTCTATGCGATATCCATTTCTCCAGTACCGATTTTGGCGGAATGGTGGAAAACCATCCCCCGCTGGCTGTTTTTCAGAAACTTGACAAAATATTCAATTCTCAATAGCTCAGGTGAGGCAGCCGGCAATGACGGCAACAGTTCATTTTCTAACTGGGCAATAGCCTTAGGCAGAGGCAGGCCTTTGAGGTACAAAATCTGAAATGCCTGTTTAATGGCCGATCTCTCGGCCGGCGTCATCTGAGAGCGTTTTAAGCCTACCACATTGAGGCCATAGGCCACAGCAGGATTGCCATTGACCATGGTAAAGGGCGGCACATCGCGGGTCGCTTTGGTACCACCGCCAATAATTGCGTAGGAACCGACGCGCACAAATTGGTGTACCATAACATGACCCGAGAGAAAAGCATGATCGTCCACAATCACATGACCCGCAAGGCCAGTCTGGTTGACCATAATCACATGGTTACCCACATGACAGTCATGGGCCACGTGGGTGGTCGCCATCAAATAACAGTAATTACCGATGCGGGTTTCATTTCCCTGAACTTTTGGCAAATGGATGGTAATATGCTCGCGAAAGATATTATGATCGCCAATCACCACCTTGCCCTGTTCAAGGTTATGGAAATTCACGTCTTGGGCGGTATCGCCAATGACGCTCATGTCATGAAAGACATTATTTTTGCCAACTTCGACCCAATTGCGGAAGATGACATGGGCCCCGATTTTGGTGCCGGAGCCAATTTTCACTCGCGGTCCAATAATGCTAAAAGGACCGATTTCAACGTCGTCAGCAACCTGCGCCTGTGGGTCAACGATCGCCGTCGGATGTATTCGGCTCATGGTTAAGCTAATGTTTTCTCAACAATCTCAGCAATGTCCAGGGTCTGCACCTGCTCTTCTTTACCTTGGCCTTTGACGCCATCTGACACCATGGTAATACAGAAGGGGCAAGCCGAAGCTACGGTTTTAGCTTCTGTCGCCAACAGCTGCGTGGTGCGCTTATAGTTGACACGGTCATTGCCAGCCTCTTCTTCTTTCCACATCTGCGCCCCACCGGCGCCACAGCAAAGGCCGCGCGAACGGTTATCTACCGCCTCGAGTACCTTTTTGCCAGTTACTGTGCTTAGCACATTACGGGGGGCATCATAGTTATCATTGTAACGCCCCAAATAACAGCTGTCATGGTAGGTTACCGTACCGACAGCCTCTTGTTTAGTGGCATCCACAGAAATTTTGTTTTCTTTAATTAGCTTATCAATAAACGTGGTGTGATGCTCTACCTCGTAATTGCCGCCCAATTGTGGATATTCATTTTTCAAAGTATTGAAACAATGCGGACAGGCAGTCACCACTTTCTTCACCCCATAGCGGTTTAAGGTCTCAATATTCATGTTCGCCAAGGTCTGGTAGAGATATTCGTTACCAGCACGGCGCGCAGAATCACCAGTACAGTTTTCTTCCGTGCCAAGAATGCCAAATGTAACCTCTGCCTTATTTAGGATATTGACGAAAGACTGGGCAATCTTTTTATTGCGGTCATCAAAAGCCCCAGCACAGCCAACCCAATACAGTACATCCGGCATCTGCCCCTCTGCTTGCCATTGCGCCATAGTCTTGACGTTAAGGCCTGCCGCCCACTCCTCCCGTTTATGAGCGCCAACCCCCCAAGGATTTGACTGGTTTTCCATGTTGGTGAGCGCATTTTGCAGTTCCGTCGGCAGCGAACCTTCGTTTAAGACTAACGCACGACGCATACCAATAATGGCATCCACCTGGTTATTACCAACCGGACAGGCTTCAACACAGGCGTAGCAGGTAGTACAGGCCCACAGCGCTTCCTGGGAAGTATAGTTATCAATGACCCGCAGCGATTCATCGGCAGCGATCTCTTCGGCGGTTTTGCCAGCTTTTTTCGCGGCGTCCACCTTGTGCATTTGCTCCATTAAAGCGTGCTTAAGGTCGGTCATGATACTTTTAGGGTTCAACACCTTACCGGTTCGGTTGGCCGGGCACTCAATGGTACAGCGGCCACACTCAATGCAGCTTAAGCCATTGAGGTGGTCTTTCCAAGTAAAGTCATGAACATTAGTCGCGCCATAAACCGTGGCAGTCTCTAAATCCATAAAAGAAAGTGCACCTTTGGGAGTATCTTTTTCAAACCAGAAGTTAACCGGAGCCCAGATCAGGTGGGCGTGTTTGCTGCGTGGCACATATACCATAAAAGCAAACACCAACAGCACATGGCCCCACCAACCGATCATAAAAGGAATATGGGCATTTTCTTTAGTAATGCCCCAACTTTGGAACAGGCCAACTAAGGCCACACGCATTGGGCTTAAACCTTCTAATGAGATTTCATTTTTAATAACTTTAGAAGGCTCCCCGAGGAGGGTAGCTACCATCAGTAGCGAAATCATCAAGATCACAGCAGCACTCTGCCCGGAAGGTCGGTCCAGTTCAGGCGCTTTGGCTACCCAGCGGCGCAGGGCGAAAAAAGCCACCCCCAAGAGAACCAGAATGGTAAAGATATCAAGCAAGTAGTCATAGGCATGCAGAAAACCAGGCAATAGTAGCTTATCAACCACCTCGG
>CALHRC010000217.1 GCA_938038265.1 uncultured bacterium | reverse complement strand
CCTGCACCATTGACGGTGATGACGCCAAAGATTTTGACGACGCACTGTCTTTTGAAAAAGAGGGCAACATCCGCCGTCTGTATGTGCATATTGCGGATGTATCTCATTACGTTAGGCCAGGCACCCCTCTCGATACAGAAGCGCTGCGCCGGGGTAACTCGACCTACCTCACCACGCTGGTTATTCCCATGCTGCCGAAAATTCTCTCGGAAGAATACTGTTCTCTCAAACCCAATACCGATCGGCTAGCATTTACCTGCGAGATGGAATTTAACGAAAACTGCGATATGGTAAATTATCGCTTTTATAAATCCATTATCCACCTCGCCAACCGCTATACCTACCGCACTGCTGAAAAAGAACTTGATTCTCCCCGCTCACCCCTACAACCTATCTGGCAACTGGCTTCTGCCCTAATCGAAAAAAGGAATAAGTCAGGGCGTATTGATCTCAATATCCGTGAACTGGAAAATATCGTTGATTCTCATGGAAGACTGACGGCCATCATGACAAGAGAACGCCTGCGTTCCCACCGGCTGGTTGAGGAGTGCATGCTTTCAGCCAACAACGCCACGGCGCATTTCGCCAACCTTCACCGCATTCCCATGCTGCACCGGGTACATGAGCCGATTTCGCTAGATCGCATGGACAAGATAAACGCTTTTCTGCAGCTCTTTGGTTTTTCCCTGCGGCTAAGCAGCCTGTCTTATTCTGAAATTAGGCGGGCACTCAACGCTGTAAAAAACAGTAAATATGAACAGATCTTTCATTACCTGCTGCTGCGCTCCTTTACCCAAGCCGTGTACCAAAGGGAATCGAAAGGTCACTGGGGGCTGGCCTTTGAGGACTATACGCATTTTACATCCCCCATACGTCGCTACTCAGATCTAATCGTACACCGTCACCTGCAGAGCTTTCTCAATAAAGAAAAATACATTCATTCCAATGAAGAGCTGGATTATTTCGGGCGAGAGACATCCCGCATGGAAAGGATCTCCATGGAAGCTGAGCGCACCATGTTGCGGCTTTTATCGGTACGTTTTTTGCGCAACAGCGTTGGAAAAGAATTTGAAGGTTGGCTAACTGGCTTTTCCGCTGCGGGACTTTTTGTGAACATTGCCGAACCCATGGTGGAAGGCTTTATTCCAGCGGCTAGTTTCAGCGACCGCGGCGAAACATTGAGCGTCGATGATTTTCGGGTAGTATTGCCAAAATTTTCCAAGACCGTCGCTCTCGGCACAAAATTTCGTCTGAAACTGGAAGAATGCAGCTGGGAGAAAATGCAGCTAATATTCCGCATTTTGGCGATAACCAAATAGCAAACCATTGACGGCCTGAACTGTGACTACATTTTTGCCTATGAGTATTGACAGGTTTATGCGTTTGGGGATAGTCTTGCTGGCACTTAGCCAGGCCGTATGGCCGGTGCCACCGGACACATTGCAAACAGAGAGAATGCTCACCCAGCCGAACCTGCCGCAGGAATCCGTTGCGACTTCAGACGACATAACGGCGCTCTACTTTAACCCCGCCGGTTTAGGCTACCACCCGATTCAGGTTGGCTATTTTTACGGACACAACCAGAATGACCAACTTTTTGATCATACGCTTTTTCTGAACATAATGGGCTTTGCCTTTTCTAGCCAGTGGCGCAGCGCTCCCGAAGGCAATTATGCCAGACACTTTTCTGTCGGCACCGGTATTCTGAACAGCCGGTTTTTCAGCATGGGAACATCCTACTCATGGTATGACTCTTCGCAACCTTATCTCAATCGTTATGCGCAGTGGGATCTTGGTTTTATGCTCCGACCTTTCCGGTACCTTTCCTTGGGAGCCGTTGCCCGCGCGCTAAACGAACCACTGCTTAACGAAAAAACAGCAGAGCGCTACTGGGATTTGGGCATTGCCATCCGACCGTTACCGAAAGCCCCTGAAGCTCTGACAATCTCTGTCGATACCAGCTGGCGCCCTGAACAGAAATTTTCATCCCTGTTGCCTCGTTACCAGTTGGAAGTAATACCCGTGCTCGGCACTACCATTTATGGCGGCTGGGACAATTTTGCCAATATTTTTTTCGGTAGCAAATTTGCGATGGACATCAGCCAAATATCCTTTCAGGCAAACGTTCCACAAAAACAGGGCACTTTCTTCAGTGGCGGGGTGCTTTTCGGCCGAGAGCGATTTAGGACCGGTATTGAAGTTCTGGGGCGCTGGTTGAATATTTCCCTGGATACCCCATTTCAGGAACATAAAAAAGAAGGCTTTCTGTTTAAGCCAGACAATACCTCTTTCTATGAAATTATCCGCGCCATTGAAATGGCCAAGCTCGATTCACAAATTCGCGGCATTATTCTCACCGGTAGAAATTTTCCGGGCGGCTGGGGCCAGGCGGAAGAGCTGCGCGCTGCGCTGGCTGATTTTAACCGCAAGAAACCGGTTTTTGCCTACCTGGAATCGGCTGGCAACAAAGAATACTACATTGCCAGTGTCGCTGAAAAAATCTCCATGCCTCCGGGGGGATTTCTTGAACTCAATGGGCTAAAAGCGGAATCGTATTTCCTCAAAGATCTGCTAACCAAAGCCGGAATACAGGCGGATTATATTGCCATCGGCGATTATAAATCGGCACCCGATATGTTCACTAGAAATTCCCCCTCGGAATTTGACAAAGCCCAGACAGCCGCCATCCTGCGCGACCTACTTTCTTCTATTAAAGAAGCAATCCTCAAAGGACGTGAAAATCTTACCGAAGCAGATCTCGAGCGGTTACTTTCCAGAGGAATATTTTCCGCCCAAAAAGCCCGGGAAAGCGGTCTGATTGACCGAGTAGAATACGCCGAAGACTTTGAAGAAGAGATAGCTTCTCATTCAATTGTCACTGGAAAATGGCAGATCGAACTGACCAGATATATCGCGACAAAATTTTATGACGACACCTGGGGTATGAAACCAGAAATTGCCATCGTTATTCTTGATGGCGAAATTGTCTCTGGCACCAACCGCCCGTCAGGACTCATGCGCAATCGCAGTATCGGTTCGGATGACACTATCGCTATGCTAAAAGATATTCGCAATAACCGCAACATTGACGCGGTTATCCTGAGGATCAATTCTCCCGGTGGTTCAAGCCTTGCTTCTGACGTGATCTGGAAAGAAATCCGCGCGCTCGCTGCCGAGAAAAAATCGGTAGTGGTCTCCATTGGGGATGTCGCCGCCTCAGGCGGCTACTATCTGGCAGTAGGTGCCGATAAAATAATCGCCAACAATAATAGCATTACCGGCTCCATCGGAGTGTTCGGCGGCAAATTCAGCCTAAAAGGTCTCTATGAGTGGTTAGGGGTTAAAAAACATATAACGAAAACCCATCCCAATGCCGCCATTTTTTCAGAATCCGACACTTTTACGGAACAAGAAAAACTGCTGCTGCGCGAGCAGATGAGCGAGTTTTACAACCTCTTCCTAGATAGAGTGGAGCGCAGTCGCCAAATCGGCAGAACTAAAGTAGAACAAAACGCAGCAGGCCGGGTCTATAGTGGTCGCACTGCCGCCCAAAACCAAATGGTGGACGCAATTGGCGGAATGCAATTGGCGCTGGAAATGTCCCTGCAGCAAGCGAAACTCGATCGTAATTTCGTCAATATCGCACTTTATCCCCAAGAAAGTGAATCGCTGCTAAGCCTTGGCTCTGCCGATGAGTTAGCCCTGCCTTTCATGGCCCGTGAAGCCCTTCGCTTGGTGAAAAAGACAGATGTTCTCAAGGATGATAAATTATTCTTCATCATGCCTTATGACATAGAGATTAACTGATATGAAAATTGTGGTGCATGCACCCAACTGGGTCGGCGATCACGTCATGGCCTACCCTTTCTATCGCCTACTGCCGGAGTTATTTCCCAACGCCAGCTTGACTTTAATTGGACGCAGTTGGATTTCATCACTGCAACCAAAGACCTTTCATAAAATAATCGCATTTGACGCGAAAAAAAATTTTTCTTCTGAAATTCGCAATCAGTTGAAAACCGAAAAATTTGATATTGGCTTTACCCTGTCGCCTTCCTTCCGCAGTGCACTACTGCTATTTCGTCTCGGCTGCCGGCTGCGTATTGGCTTTAGGGAGCAGTTGCGAACCCTACTGCTTAAATTCCCCCCGGAGCGCGGCGCTCTGCGCATACCGCCCGTAAATCGCCTGGAGCACCGCTCGTTATCTTACCTCAGGCTACTCACCCCTTTCTTCCCCGCCGAACTGGTCGCTGAAGAATATCTGGCGCGCTTAGGTACTGTTACCGAAAAATTTACTGAAGATAAAAATTTTCTCAATACCGAGTTAGGCAAGCAGTTTGGCAATGCCATCCGCCACAAAGTGCCCGTGCTGGCCATCTGCCCCGGTTCTGTGGCACCTTCCAAGATTTATCCGATACACCACCTGATTCAGGTAATTGCAAACTTTCTGGCACAAGACAACAGACGGACTGTTATTCTTGTCGGCAGCGGAATAGAGAAAGAATATGCCGCCCGTATAAGAAAGGCTTTCCCCCAAGAAGCCAACATCATAGATATCACTGGCAAAACCAGTCTTGAACAATTAGGCTATCTGCTCTCGCAGACCAGCGTTTTGGTAGCTAACGATTCAGGAGTCGGTCACCTTTCCACACTTACCGGCACTCCATTAGTGAGCTTTCAGGGCATGGGACGCAAAGAAGAGACCGTACCCCTTAACCCCCGCAAAGTGATTTTTCACTTGCAGCTGCCCTGTTCTCCCTGCTTCAAAAAGGAATGCCCCCGCTGGGATAAGCCTCTAGAATGCCTTGAAGGAATTCCCCCGCAAGCTGTCAGTGCGGCCATTGAAAATTTTCTGCGAGCTACCCACTATAAGAAATAAGCGGGGATTTACCAGAAAGAATCACCCAAACCAACCATCCAGTTTACCTGCTCGCAGCTCGCGTAGGGTATGCTGCTGAAATTCTACATAAGATTGCCAGGCCTGCAGACGCTGCAGCCTAACATTTCTCTCGGCGACAGGATACTTTTCTATTTCTGAAATTTTTTCGATAT
Organism: uncultured bacterium; assembly: GCA_938038265.1. Taxonomy (GTDB): domain Bacteria; phylum Spirochaetota; class Leptospiria; order Turneriellales; family Turneriellaceae; genus CALHRC01. Next base: position 5,275 of record CALHRC010000217.1, on the reverse strand, counting down.
GCCTAAGCGCGTAATCAATGGTCTTTTCAAGAAACAGTTCAATTTGCTGTTTGCTTTCTGTCGTTATTTTTTTGTGAATATCCGACATAATTATGGATGTTTTTTATACATATAAAAAGACGAAAATTATTTTTCGCGCGAAAGCAAACTATTGACAAGCTGCATTGCCCTGCGAGACGGGAATAAAAATGGCCCTCAAGAAAGAAGAAGCTGGTATCAAAAGCGGAAAATCCCCCTGGCAGCATACTTTTGAGCACTGCCAAAAATGCGGACAAATAGTTGAAAAAACTTTCCAGCATGGCATCTGCCGCACCTGCTTGCAGAAAAGCTTCACTGAACTTCGCGGCCTGCTTAACAGCGCACACGCGGCCGCCAATCGTCCAAAACACGATGGCTAATCGACATACAGAGACAGAAATCCTACAATATACGGGAAAAATTTTACAAACCCGGGGTTTGCATGGCGGAGATATCAGCCAGGTTACCTACCTCAGGTGCGAGAAAGGCGATTTTGTTTTAAAGACAAATGACAAAACTATTTCCGGAATGTTCCCGGCAGAGGCAGAAGGTCTCAGGTTTCTCGCCAAATACCATCTTCCTGTGCCCGAAGTAGTTGCTGTAAGTGACAGCTATCTGCTACTGCTCTACTATCCACCTGGTAAGCCTGATCCAGCTAATGCTGGCCGACACCTTGCCAGGCTGCATGCGCATAAAATACCAAACTGCGGTCTGCCATTTGACAACTTTATTGGCTCCCTGCCGCAAATAAATTCACCAACATCGTCTTGGACAGAGTTTTATATCATGCGCCGCCTGCGCCCGCAACTCGAAAGACTGGGCTGCTTAAGCAAATCCCATCCCGATTTTAATTTCTGGTCTCGCCTGCTAAACCGACTCCCCACTGTGGCCGCTGAACCCGAACAATTCTCGCTGTTACATGGCGATCTCTGGTCGGGAAATTTGTATTATTCGGTGGATGGTCCTCTGTTTATCGATCCCGCTCCCTATGCCGGCGACAGATTAGTTGAAATCGCCTTTACAGAACTCTTCGGAAGATTTGACGACCGTTTTTACCATGCCTACTACGAAGTAATGCCCTGGAATGAGAGCTACCGCGAACTTAAAAAACTGTACCAGTTATATCCGCTGTTGGTACATGCTAACCTGTTCGGCGGTTCGTATTACCGCAGTGCCAGAGAATTTGCCGCCAGTTATGCCTGAAAACCGCATCAAACTTATTATTCTCGATCGGGATGAAACCCTTAACTACGATCCGGGCTATCTAAATGACCCCTCGCTGGTCAGGCTCAAACCGCTTGTGATTGAAGGTCTGACTCTGTTAAACGAATTTGGCTACCAGTTCGTGGTCGCCAGCAACCAATCGGGTATCGGTCGTGGTCTGATTAGTGAACAGCAGCTGGTGGATGTAAATTCTCGGATTGAAGCCCTACTGGCAGAACACAATATCCGCCTTGCTGGCTGGTTCATTTGCCCACATGTCGAAAGCGATCACTGCGATTGCCGCAAACCGGCCCCAGGTCTGGTTACGGCGATCCTAAACAAATTTGGCGCACTTCCTGAAGATTGTTACATCATTGGAGATCGCATGCGCGACCTACAAGCCGGCGCTCCAGCAGGGATTGCCGGTATTTTGTTGCCTGGCGCCGAAACTCTTCTTGAACCAGAAGCCCCCAATCTTGTTTTCAGAGCCCAATCACTGCTCCAGGCAGCGGAATTTATTCTGCAGCGCGACTTCGACCTGCCCTTAGGCAGAAAGATATTTTCAGCTTATACATCCGACAGATTTGAACAATGGCTTAACGAAACATGCCGCATACCGAGAAAGCGCATCGTCTTCACGAACGGATGCTTTGATATCCTGCATCCGGGCCACCTGCAATACCTAAAGCAGGCCTCAACATTAGGCGATATTTTTATTGTGGGCCTTAACTCAGACGCTTCGGTAAGCCGCCTCAAGGGCCCCTCAAGACCAATCAACACGTTTGATGACCGCGCGCTGATGTTAGCCAACTTACCCTTTATTGATGCGGTCGTACAATTTGACGAAGATACCCCCGAAGCACTGCTATCCTTCCTCAAGCCGGCAGTACATACCAAAGGCGGCGACTATATTGCCACGCAACTACCCGAGTATGGCACAGTCATTCGCGGCGGTGGTCGTGTTGTCATTCTGCCACTGCGTAAAGGTTATTCTACCAGTAACATTGTCAGAAAAATCAATCGCGACGCGGGATAGCTTGAAGTTCACCCCCAGCTAAACGTAGGTCGAGTGGGTCATCATAGCTGACTTCCCGAGGGTGGCGGATTATTTTTCCCTTTTGGTAAACAATGGAATAACCCCGCTGCAATGTGGCCAGGGGCGACAACGCTTCCAGCCGTTCGGCCTGGGGAGAGAGCGCCGCTTTTTTTAAAGCAAAACGGCTTTCAAAGAGCAGAGCCAAATCTTTCAAAGAATGCAACTGTTCACGAGCCTGCTGCAGGCGCTCTTTTAAGGCGTCACTTAAACGCCGCGAGCAATCGTCCAGTAACTGCCAGCGATCCTGAAACAGTCCAGCTGGATCGCAATACACCGGACGTTCCAGTAACGCCTGAAGACGCTGCCGGGCCGACTCCAATGAAGCCAAGACATGGCGCTCAAGCAGACGAAAACCGAGTTCGAGCTGTTCCAACAAAACCGCAACATCAGGAAGAAGCTGCTTGGCAGCATCCGTCGGTGTGGCCGCAGCTAAATCGGCGACATCATCGCTGATGGGATGGTCAATCTGGTGCCCTACTGCCGAAATTACAGGAATTGGCGCAGCGGCAATCGCCCGACACAACGCTTCATCGTTAAAAGCCATTAGATCTTCCATACTGCCGCCGCCGCGCCCAATAATGACCGCTTCACAGCCATGCTCTGGCTTGCAAATTTCATGTAACGCACGGATTAGCGAAGCGGCAGCGCCGTCACCCTGCACCAACGCAGGTGCTATGACAATTTCAACCCCGGGATGTAACTCCAGCACCTGTTTGAGGATATCCCGCAGGGCTGCCGTGCCCAATCCGGTGACAATACCAATGCGTTTTGGCAACAGAGGCAGTTTGCGCCTTTTAGCAGGATCCATCAAGCCTTCTGCAAACAAACGCCGACGGCGATTTTCTATCTCGGCCAGCAAATTACCCTCGCCGGCCTTGCGGATAGCCTGAATATTGAAATTATAAGCCCCCCGGGGCATATAGAGCCGCAGGGAACCATATACTTCAACTTCAATCCCAGGCTTAAGCGCAAACCCAGAGGGCTTTTGCGCTCCCTTGAAATAAGTACAGTTTAAGATGGCCCGCCGGTTATCGGGCACCTGCGGAATTTTATCTTTCAAAGTTAAGTAGATATGGCCACTACCTTCGGCTACCTTATATTCCGTGATCTCACCAATAACGCTAATACCCTGCAGCTCGGCAGAACCAAGTACCAGCCGCTCCAGATTTTCGGTAACCTGCTGTACGGAATACGGTTTTGCGTCCCACACGTTAGATTTCTGCGGCGGCCTGTTCCGCTGCTTTTTCGTTCACCAGCAACAGTAAAATCCCCCCAGCAACAAAAAGAAGCAGCAGTGAAAGCAGACCTTTCTGCACGCTGCCGGTCATAAGACCAATACTGCTCACCATGATCGGGCCGAAGATCGCGGCAAATTTGCCGAGCATATTATAGAAACCGTAAAATTCCCCAGCCTTATCCCGGGGGATCAGGCGCGAATAGTAAGAACGACTCAACGCCTGCACCCCACCCTGCACAGAACCAATTAGAAACGCCAGAATAAAAAAAGGATGGACAGACAGTCCCAGCACACTCCAGCGCAGGGGCTCGCCCGGTTGCGCTGCCGGAATTTTATAAGCCAGAATGGTTACTCCCATGTAGACCAGAATCGCCAGCAAGATTAATGGCCGCGGGGAGAACTTCTGTCCCAACCAGCCAAAAATCCAGGCAAAGGGAAACCCGACAAACTGCGTCAACAGCAGAGCAGTAATCAGGTCAGCCGTGCTAAAACCCAGAGATTGGCCAATCTTAACCGCCATAACAATAATGGTATCAACTCCGTCAATATAAAGCCAGTAGGCAACCAGAAACGTCGCAACATATTTCAGTTTGCCGATTTTCTTAAGGGTACTTATTAGCTGGCCAAAACCACTGCGGATGGCCTCGCCAACCGAAATCCCGGCTGTTCTAGCCGATTCCTGCACATTCAGCGCCAACGGAACAGAAAAAATTGCCCACCACAATGCCACCGATAGAAAAGAAATTTTCACTGCCTGAGCCTTGGCGCTCGAAAGAGCTCCAGTAACCATCGCCTGCAGCTCATCGGCACCGAGCACACCGGCAGCAAAGGCTTCTTTTATACGTATTATTGTCGCAGAGCTGTCAGGTAGAGACGCTATTTTCCGCGACAATTCAGAAAATAAAATGGATTTATCTTCAATAGCACTCGCCAGCTTGGCAAGTTCACCATCCACTAAACCAAAAAGTTGCGGCTGTAATGTCATCACCACATTGAAAGTAAACAACAAACCGCCGCCCAAATACCCGAGAGCAAAGCCAAGGCCGGAAATTGTATCAACACTATCTTCATCGGATATGTCAGTTAGCAAGGAGTTATAGAGGCTATCACCGGATTGAAAGCCGATGGTGCCGAGGATGTAAAGCATGGCAGCCAATGGCCATTGGCCAGCCTGCACCAAATATAGCGCACCTGTGGATAAAATCCCCAAAGCGGCAAAAGCAAGCAACAGGCGCTTACGATAACGCCCCTTATCGGCAATGGCCCCGATAACAGGAGCGCTTAAAGCCACAATTACCCCTGCAGTGGAAACGCTTAACCCCAGCCAAAACGTACTCTGTTCAGCAGAGGTACCCTGGCTCCAATAATTGCCAAAAAAAATAGGGAAAAAACCAGCCATGACCGTGGTGGCAAAGGAGGAATTCGCCCAGTCATACATCATCCAACTGAAAGCGCCGCGAGGAAATTTTTTGAACATAAAAAATCCTGTTTTCTTTTATCTCTGCTTCCGGGAAACCAGATACAGGCAGATATACTTTGCCAATGTACCAACATTACTGCAAGCGGTTTTTTTAGATTATTATCCCATCTAGAAAGATATGTTACACTTAAGGGTTGCTTACAATAAATGTAAAGCCTCTTAAGGGGTTTTAAGCGAAAAAATTAAACTTAAAAGGACGGCAAAGGTATAATTAGTTGGGATATCCACCAGCGCTGCAAGC
>CALHRC010000216.1 GCA_938038265.1 uncultured bacterium | reverse complement strand
GCACACCCATCGGCGGTAACTCTTCTTTCACATTCATGTCGGCAAACTCAACCATGCGGTATTGGATATCAGGCCCCGGCAAGCCAACATGCGAACTGCTCACCAAAGGGTAATTCCCACCTGGCTTGCCATAAGTAATGTTAAGGTCGGATGTACTCATGCCACCAAAAAGATCAAAGGCATAAAAGGATTTTGACGCTGCAGTAACTGAAGTCGGCTTTTCTTGCTCTTCGCGGATCATTACACCCTCTTTCGCTGAGACCGATGAGACCGCCAAAATGGTAAAGGTATCCGTACGAATCAGGCGGGCAATCAGGCGATAACTATTGCTATCGCCCTGGATGGTTCCGGTAACCACAGCTTCAGCGCCAATACCCTTACCTAATTGTTTAGCCGATGCCGCATCAATTACTCCCGTAGCCTGAAACTGTAATTCATGGAGCGCCCGGTCCACCAGAGAGCGCTCAACCACCGTAAAACGGGTTTCGCGCACCATAGCAAACGTCAGCTCTTCTTGTATAGCACGCCCCCGAGAAGATGCCGGGTTATCTAAATCCTCAAAAGGGAGGATAGCAATTTTTTTTACTGTTTTATCCTGGTTGGTTGTCTCAAGCTCACGGGCTACCTTGCCATAGTCAAGAGCTAGCAAAGGCACAGACGCCAGAAAAATAGTTAGGACAAGAAAACGCAGCATAGCCTTCGCTGGAACTGCCTGATAATCTGACAATAATAATTAGGTTGCGACAAAAACTCTACCTAATGTTTTAATTCATCATGGGGGATGTCGCCCCCCGCCCCATTTTATGCAATGATATGCCAATTCCATGCGGCAGCACTCTTCTGTGGCGGCTTATCCCAAAAACAATATAACGTTACATAGTTTTTAGTATCCCTGCTTTGCCTGAACCCGAAAGATTTTTAGTTACTAAACACCTATTATGTCACATCTATGGGGGGATTCTGCTATTACCGCCGGCAGTCGATTTTATCGCGATATTATGTCACATCTATGGGGAGGGAATTCCCTACCCGACAGAAGCTGTTCGATGGCTTTTTTTCTCCGGCATTTTGTGTCGGAGGGGTCTTTTCCTAAAAGGCTACTTAAGATTCACAGATAGGTTTTTCCCCATCTTAAGGTAGGGATTTCCATGCAAAAAACATCCTCATGCGACATAATACTAACTTTTTTAGTAACTAACAAACCCCTGCGGGAGAGGTACTTTCACCCCAGGGGCAGAAATTATAAGAACAATGGCGGTGCTGTTTAAGTGAGCCCTGCAATAGGAAATCGTTGGGCTTACCAATAACCTCTGCCAATAAAGTTGATAGCGCCTTAAATAACCCTTATGCTATCCAATAGCGTGATCACCTTAAGAGCGACAACAGCGGCGGCGCAATTTAGAACAATTTGCGCCAGGCCATCTTAAAAAAACCCTTTCTTAAGTGGCTGTCGGTGATGTACTTGAAGAGACTCGCTAAGAATACCAGAAGGTGGCAGTCATGGGGTAAAAGAGTTTGTTCTCACAATGAAAGAGGGCGGCAAGCAGATAGATGAGTGTTTTACTGCCGCCGATGGCGTTTTACCCAATTACAAGGGCTTATTGGGCCATGTTCTGCTCATTATTGGCTATGTTGGCAGTCGGCAACCGATTTTAGATGAAACTAAGTTACAACAAAGCCTTACCGAAGCAGTGCGCTAGGGATTGCAAAATATAAAAATACAACCAAAATTAAAATAAAGTGCAGATAGCCTGCTAAAAAGGGAAATGGGGGGGACAAACTGTTTTCAGTTGCTAAGCTGGCTTTTAAACATTTTGGCAGCTAAGGCATAGCCGCCATCGGCCGCATCGACAAAATGCACTTCTTGGGCACTTTCTGCATAAAGCAAGCAGGTGAGGATGGCCCGGTCAGATACATGAATACCGTATTTTATTTTACCTTTTTCTTTGAGAGCTGCTAAACCTTGTTGCAATTTTTCTCGAGCTTGGGCAGAGCCGGCAATTACCATCTTAAGAGTGCCATCATACTTTTTATAATCTGCCGATATAACGTTATATTTGCGGATATTTTTTAGTTTATAGTGAAAGACCTTGATGGGTAAACGCAGAGCTACTGCAAGAGCGGTAACCGACATTTCAAAGGCAATACGCAGGCTATGCAGCCAGAAGAGCAAACCTGTCTTTTTTTTCGCCTGCGCGGCTGCCTCACGCCAAATACTGCGAAAGTTCAATTTCATATATCTTTCTTTAAGGGGATGGTGTTGGCTATCAGGGCCGTAATTTTGCTCAATTAATTTTAAGACTTGTTGCAAGGTTTGTTGTTGTTCCTTCTCTGAGCCGTTAATAGCAACGATGAGCGCCACGGTTTCGCCATCAGGCGAGGGTACATCTTGCCAGCGACAAGTAAAGCCATTGAAATTAGCTTCTCTTGCGGGAAAGTCACCTTCTTTTACAAGAAAAGAATTGTCTTTTTTTATCAAGGATTCGGCATATTCCATGCCATCTCCGCTGATGATAGCTTGGGTATAATGGGGCGATATCTTGATCTTTCCGACTCTTAAGGTAAGACCACGCTCTGTAAGAAGACTGACCGGCACGATACCAACCCGCAATTCTAGATTGAAAAATTCTTTTACTTTACGGGCGGTATCGAGTAAGATTGCAGCAGCTCTCTCTTTAAATTCAGGGGGGATCAAAAAAGTGGCTCCATCCCCACCAAAGACAAAAGGAAATTCAAGGCTACCCAGCTCATTGCCCAAGGCCATAGCCGCTAAACCACCAGCCGTGTTGACATCTTTATAGCGCCCCTCTTCTATAGCACGGGTGCTGCCCTTAACATCAGTAAGTAACACAAACCAACTGGTGGGCACTGCAACGGTTGTCTGCCGCTCAAAAGCGTCTAACAGAGTGGTTGCGGGGGTAAGTTTGGTGTAGATATTTTCTTCCATGGATAGTGACAAACTAACGTTTTGTTACATGAAAGCAACAAAATTTTTTGTTAATGAGATTAGCCAACCACTACATACTCTGTGGGATAGCGATAATGTGCCTCATCTTCTTTCGGTAGTAAAGCAGTTAAAAAAGTAAAAACACCCACACGTCCGGCAAGCATAACGAAACATAACACAAGTTTTCCTGCCAAAGAAAGTTCTGGCGTAATGCCCATAGATAAACCAACGGTAGCAAAAGCAGAAACTGTTTCAAATAACAAGGCCATAAGGTTGGCTTCTTCTGTAATTGTCAAAATAAAAGCAGCGCTAAAAATTAGCGCCATAGAAAGTATAATCACAGAATTAGCCCTATGGATAGAGACGGTTGAGATACTGCGGTGAAAAATATCCACCCGGTTGCGACCGCTGGCAATAGCAAAAACATTTAACAAAGCTACCGCAAAAGTTGAAGTTTTAATACCGCCGCCCGTTGACCCGGGTGAGGCGCCAATATACATTAAAACGAGGGTTAGAAAAGCCATTGGGCGCGTCAGGGAGGATGTATCGGTCGTGTTAAATCCCGCTGTTCTGGTAGTGACACTGTAAAAAAATGAATTCAGCAATTGGTCGGATGTATTGAACTTTAGCAGGGTGTTTTTCTGTTCCAGAAAGAAATACCCTAATGTACCTACCAATAGCAATACACCATTAACGCCAAGCACTATACGAGTCGTGACAGATAAAGACAATTCACGTTTTATAATTTTTTCCATTATTTCGCTAATCACGGGAAAGCCCAGGCCCCCGAACACGATCAGTAAAATGATAGTAACCAGATAGTTCTCATAGCCAACAGCAAAAGCAGCGAGGCTGTCGCTGTTGAGCGAAAAGCCGGCGTTACAAAAAGCTGACACAGCATGAAATACCGCATGAAAAATACGGCCAGATAACTCAGGAAATTTTTCTGCTGGCGACGAAATAAATAAAAAAATTGCTCCAATTGCTTCCAGTAAGAAGGTAATCAGGGCAATATTGCGTATGAGACTTTTTACCCTGACGAGAGAATCTTCACTCAACAAATCGCGCATTGCCAACCGGTTGGTCACTGAAGAGCGGCCTGTGAGATAAAAAGAAAAAAAAGCAGTTAATGTCATAAGTCCTAAGCCGCCTAATTGAATTAACCCAAGCAAAATAATTTGTCCCGTAAGGGTTAATTGAGAAGAGACATCGATAGTAGTAAGGCCGGTTACGCAAACAGCACTCACAGCTGTAAAAAATAAATCCACAAAACTAATGCCGGGTACATGCGCTTTGGGTAGAGATAACAAGGCAGTACCAATGGCAATAATGAGCAGAAAACTTACTACAAAAATCAACGCTGGATGGATATGCCAAATGTGCGAAAACTCCGCCCGACGCAATAGGTGCAGTAGATTAGAGAATAGCAGCGGAACCTGGGTAAACACCAGCAGCAGCAAAGCCGCCTCTCTGGGAGTGAAGCCATAGATATTGAGAATTACATCCAACAGTGGCTCGCGGTAAAAAAGCTGTAAGAGCACACCCGTAATCACCAAAAGCTGCAGTCGGTGGATCCTTAGGCGACTGCGCCAGTCGTGGTCGCTGAATACCAGCGACAAGATTTCATAGACTACCATGAACAGAATCAACAAAAGCGCAATCCGCTGTACAAATGGTTGCCATTCAGTAGGGTAATAAAAGCCGAATTCTGTGATGAGTACCGCAAGAGAGAGAACACCGCTTAAGGCGTATAGAGGGGATAGTAGCGGCCTAAGCCTCTGCAGGTACAGGTTGCGCAAACGGATAAAGATCCGGCGAAGGGCCTGCCCCAGGTGCTTGAGCCAAATAAGTCTGCGTAGCCAGGAAAACATAACCAGAGAGAGTCGCAATAAGGCCGCGTTCTCATGTCGCCAAGGAAATTTTTGCTGACTGCCTGAAAGCTGTCCGATAGAATGTTCCATTATGGCTGAACCGTTTTTAATTACCATTGACCAGGGCACCACTGGCTCGCGGGTCTTTCTGATAAACCACCGGGGCGAAACCCTTGCTTCAGCTTATGAAGAGTTTACCCAGTATTTTCCTCAACCCGGCTGGGTCGAACATGACGCCACGGAAATCTGGCACTCGGTAGAAAAACTGATTGCCATGGCGCTGGAAAAAGCAGGCTTAAATGGCAAAGATGCTGTGGGCATTGGTATTACCAACCAAAGAGAAACCACGGTGGTTTGGGAAAAAGGCAGTGGCACCCCCATCCATCGGGCAATTGTCTGGCAATGCCGGCGCACCGCTACTATGTGTGAAGAGTTAAAAGCTCGCCAACTGGGAGATCTGTTCCGCAGAAAAACCGGCTTGGTGATCGATGCCTATTTTTCCGGTACTAAAATTGCTTATATCTTAGACCATGTAAATAATGCCCGAACGAGAGCGGCGGCAGGCGGATTGTTATTTGGTACCATTGACTCATACCTGCTTTACCGACTGACAGGCGGCGTCTCACATAAAACCGATTTCACCAATGCCAGCCGCACGCTGGTCTATAATATCCATGAAAAAAAGTGGGATGAAGAACTGCTCTCCATCCTCGACATCCCTGCCGCTATGATGCCCCAAGTGCAAGCTTCAGCTTCCCGCTTTGGAGTTACCAAAGGTGTAAAATCCTTGCCAGATGGCTTACCTATTTACTCTTTAATTGGTGACCAGCAAGCCGCACTCTATGGCCAGCTCTGCCACCATCCTGGCGAACTTAAAAATACTTATGGTACCGGTTGTTTTTTGGTAATGAATTTAGGTACAAAACCATTAGAGAGCCGGCATGGCCTCATCACCACATTGGCTTGTGACGCACATGGGCAACCTGTTTATGCACTTGAAGGATCTATTTTTATTGGTGGGGCGGTTATGCAATGGTTGCGCGACAGTCTGAAATTTTACAAAGACAGTGCTGAATCAGAGAGTATGGCTTTGTCGGTAGCCGGTGACGACAGCGTGGTTTTTGTCCCCGCCTTTGCCGGCCTCGGCGCCCCTTATTGGGATCAATCGGCGCGGGGGGCCATCTTTGGACTCACACGCGACACTACGGCGGCACAGATCACCCGCGCCGCCCTGAAAAGTATCGCACTGCAATCTTATGACGTGATCAAAGCCATGGAACAGGACAGCGGCCTACAACTCGATTCACTCAAGGTGGATGGTGGGGCCACTAAAAATAACTACCTAATGGAATTTCAGGCAGGATTGCTGCAAAAACCCGTAGTGCGCCCGCGCAATACTGAAACCACAGTATTAGGTGCCGCTTATTTAGCTGGTCTCGCCGCCGGCTTCTGGGGATCGCCAGCCGAGCTCGCCAATCTCAATCCTCCCGAAAAAGTTTTTCAGCCACAGCTGCCAGCAGATGCCCGCGAACGTGAACTTAAACTTTGGGATCAGGCAATCCGTCGCGTATTGCTTGCTTAACTAAAGCAGCCAACCTCTCTAACCCCCGACCGTCAAAATACAGCCGGGGGTAAAGCAAACCCTGCCAGACCTGAAAAAACTTATCAGCCAGTAGGCCGTGCAGCGGGGATATATTATAAAGAAAAATTTTTTTACCCAGATAAAGGGCCTCAAACAGAGTCTGGCCATAATAACATGCAACGCTGTCAGCTTTTATCAAGCGTTTGAGAAAACTCTTTCGCGACAACCTTTCCCGGTAAGGATGCAGTACCAGGTCAGCGCGGGGCACACCCCGTTTAATACGAATAAGTTGTGCTTGCTCGCAGAGGTTAGGCCTTGTAGTTATTTCCGAAGGTAAAATAATTTGTCCCAGTGACCGACGAATTTCCGTAACCGACATACTAATGTTAGGCAGCGCCGCATATCGAACATCAGCCTGCTCTGCGCCAGCGCCCAGGTTATCAACAGCAATTAAGGTACAGTCGCGGCGCAGCAGAGCCGCTGGTGGGAACATGGTATCACGCCGGTCGAGTAGAACGACTCTCACGCCATGGGGCACTTCGCTCCAACCAGTATCATCAATTAGTAAAGTCATATGAATACCATCAAGAGAAAGACGGCTTTGCAGCAATTCCATCCGCCGCAGGTGGCCACTGCCAAATTGAGTTACAGGCCCCACGATCGCAAGAACATCAGGAGCGGATTTCATGACTCTGCGCGCTTTTTTGTTTTACGTGACGATTTAACGAAAAAAAATCTGGCAAGTGCGCGTTTAGTTCGACAACATCGCGCGCGCCAAACCAGGGATTTTTTAATTTATTAAAATGCTGCCAGGTTTTTTCTGCCATAGAAAAATCATCCGCTTCGTCTATTGTTAAGCGAATATCGCAGGGGATGGTTTCATCAGTTTCAGTTCGATATAATGGTCCCAAACCCAACCCCGCAATTTCATACAAATGGGGATTTTCACGAATGAAAGTAGTAACATGTTCGCGGTGATGTTCTTTAAGAGAATAAAAATTTTGTGAGCGCAGTGCATTTACTCGAATACACTCAAAACCCATGCCCAGCGGCAAACCACGCGGATAAGCATAATCCACAGGTTGACTTTTTAGCTGGTTAATAATACCTGATAGAGCACTTTGATCTATAAATGGATTGTCTCCTGTTAGGCGGATAACGTAATCGGATTCTTGTAAATCTTCACTTGATTTTAAATAACGAGAAAGTACATCATATTCATCACCACGAAAAACAAGTAAATTTTGCGAGGATGCAAAGTCAACCAGCAAGCTATCGCCTTCCGGAATAGCTAAAGCAATTTCTAATGATTCATCTTGTATGTTGCGCAACCGCGCCACAATATGTGAGAGCAAAGGGCGGTCACCTAATGTTTTAAGTACTTTACCCGGCAATCTTTTTGAAGTAGTACGGGCCTGGATAACACAACGGAATTTCATGCATTAAAAGTGAAATACTCATCACAAATAGCACAATTGGGCTGGGTAGCTAATTTATTCAGGTAGTTATTTTGCCAATCGGGCAATTGAGTGCGCCAGATTTCTATCAGCGACATTTTATCCATATGACCTCGACTTTTCTCTCGCCTGACATCCTGCTTACAAAAAGCCACGCTACCATCAGCACGAATAAACATGTCGCGCCGCAGGTGCCAGCAGAAACTTCTTTCAAGTGGGGTCATGTCAGAGACGCGTTTTTCTGGCATTAGACCGGCAAAGCGATTATATTTTTGAAACAAAAATGACATCCCCCCTTCTTCACAAAAAGCATAGAGCTCATCAATTTCATCTTCATTATCGAGGATTTTCAACGTCTGCATCCAGGTTGTTTTTTCAGTAGGCCAACCTTTTTCTTTAATACGGGCATTCCAGTTCGTGACTGCCTGCAGCGTGGCTTCTTTAATATCACGACTGACGCCATGCAATTCCTCATAACGTTTCAGGCTATTGATATTGACAATAACTTTTAGTTTCAAAAAGGATGGATGGTTCAGTACCGGAGCCAATTTTTCCAGCCAGCGACCATTGGTCTCCAAAATCAACTGTGCTAAGCGAGGGGTATCTAGCAGACGCACAATAAAATCCAGCGCTTGCGGATGTTCTAACGGCTCACCCATTCCGCCTAAAGCAACTGTTACGTCACCCGCGCCCTGCCCAATAAACTCAATAATTTTATTTAAATACTCTTCTTTTAATGTATAGGTTTCCTGTTGGGTAAATTGCCGTGGGCAAAAAGTACAGGCAAACTCACAACCAGAGTAAAGCTCCACCTCTAAGTAACTTGGCAGAAAAAATGCCAATTCTGGTTGTCTGGATAATAGCGATTCAATTTGCGGCAACAGTGGCTCATGTCTGTCCACCAAAGAGACAAAACGAGCTGTGCGTGCCAGGGAGCGTTCATTGCGACAGGAAAAATCAAAACGCAACAGGCGTAAATCAGGTTCTTCATAATGTATTTCAACGTGAAATTGGTTGATATTCTGCTTGAGATATGTTGCCAGTGAGTTCTGCCCCGTCATCACCTCGGCCAACTCACGCAAGGCTGCTGTTTCAAATAACATTTTACTAAAAAATACCGGTGCCATGCCGGCAGGAAAATTTTCACCAAAACTAAAGTCTGCCAAATATTCCTCATGCATTAAATACAATGTCTGTGAAGTGGCTACATCAAATAAAGGGTAGATGCTATCAAACAAAGCTACGTGATCCTTTTCTTTGAGAACCTCCGCAACATGCTCATATTCACTTGCCCAGGGGATCTCATTGCTATCGGGCAAGAAAGTATGTAATTCTTGAGCTAATAAAGAAGATTTTTCATATGAAAAAATTTTATGGGTAGCCTCTGATACACGTTGAGCAAAAGCAGCAATAAGTAGTTTTGCCGTTGCTGCCTCACAATGGCGCAACTGACCGGTTAACGCTGCTTGCCAAAGGTCACAGACGTCGGCAGAAAATCTTATTAAAACAACAGGCTGTTGTTGAGCTTCAGGGAAAAGCATTATAGTTCCTGATAATTTTTAAGAAAAATAGTCACCGAAACTCGGCGCCGCTGTTCACGCACCCAGTCAGCAAACGCCATCTGCTCATTTTGTCCTTGGAGCAAAGCCCTGATCTGGTCATAGACTTCATCAACCGGAATATCTTTTGCATTCTCAACTTTAATGAGGTAATAGTACCCTTGCCCGACAAACACTTGGGACAACTGCCCAACCGGAGTATTGTTAACCGCGCCCGCTAAAATGGGATCCATACGGGCAATTTCGTCTAGCCTGTAAGGCCCCATCAATCCCCCCCGGCTCTTACTAACATGTTGGGAATACTTTGCCGCTGCCGACGCAATACCATCTTTTGATTTACGCGCCTCAGCGTGAGCCTGGCTCATAATCTTGCTGACCTGAGCTTCATTGGAACTCTTATAGGGAATGGCCACCATACGAAATAGGTATTTCTTACCTAACTTATTTTTATTTAGCTTATACCATTCGTCAATCTGGGCCGGCGTTGGGTTAGGTACCGAAACGCGTAATTGGATGACTTGTTGGGTTTTTAACTGGCGCGCCATTTCTTTTTTGTAATCCTCAAAAGAAATCCCCAGCTCTTTTTCTACTTTTTTTTTGTATTCTTCAAGATTCGCAATACCGCGCATATCCATCTCGCGCTGTATGGTGGAGTCTATTCTCTCCGGCGGTACGGTTATGGATTCTTCAGCAGCAATGATATCGACAATCGCACGGCTTATCAGCAAATCAAGCACCTGACTTTCGATGTTGCGCTTATCTTGCTTTACGTTTTTTCTGGTTTTGTAAAGTTTGATTTCGTTATTTAGATCAATTAAGGTCACTGGCTCGTTGCCAATCACGGCAATCACCTCGTTAAGCACCTCTGCCGACGCTAAAGAGGCTGCAGCGCCCAGCAATAAAGCTATCCCAGTGACAATGAAAATTTTCATAGGCAACGAAAGCGTTGGGAAAAGCCCCATAGGCCGTCAAGAGCTTGTTCTCTCAGTTCTGCTGCTCGGCCCCAGCCACAATAAGTTCAATGCCGCGCTGGTATTTTTCATTGGCGCCAGGCATTTTTTTCCCGCGCCGAAGTTCTCCCAAAACAAAACCATGCGTATAATCAATAAGGATGTCGCGCAAACGCTGGTTTGAATCACCATTGAGTTCAGGATGTAATGGCATCGCCGCATATAACCTTTCAGCAGCCAAACTTGACAGCTTTTCAGATTGCGTCAGGTAAAAAACCAAATTGCCCTCACTGCGCAAAATATTCCGGTATCTCTGGCATACAGTAATAATATCAGATTTGAAATTACCAGAAAGGGGGGATTGAAAATTCTCAAAGATAGCTTGAACCAGTTCAATAATCAATACGCTTTTCTTAGGGAAATAATGATAGATCGCCATGGGATTGACTCCCAGCTTTTCTGCCAAACGGCGCATCGAGAAAGAGCGCCCTTCACCCGGCTTTAACATCTCCCGCGCTGTTTGCAGTATAATTTCACGGCTGAGTACATTACGCTTGCCTGTGCTGTCTGTTTTTTTCATGACCAACATATACTCCATACAAAACCGGCTGTTCTGTCAATAAAAGATTTGACCAGGTGCGCCCACCCTGTGCCATGCGTAGCATGCAGAAAACCTGGCGCGCCGCATTTCACTGGGGAAATGCTGAAACTCCAATTGACCATTCAATCGCAAAACATATTGAATACTTCACCCAATTATATAACGTAAAAACCAATACCTCTAGCAACCTACCCGGCAACGAACCTATTGTACTGAAACAGAAAAGCCGCCTGAAAGCAGCCGATCTATCCGCCCTGACAAAAATTGTCGGTAAAGAAAATATTACTACCGATGACTTCAGCCGGGTACGCTACAGCGCGGGTAAATTCTATGGCGACCTATTAAAATTGCGCGCCAAAAATCCTGGTAAAATTGCTGATGCGGTAGTAGCCCCTCGTCATGAAGAAGAAATCCTGAAAATCTTACAATATTGCAGCAAACGTAAGATTGCCGTCACTCCCTTTGGCGCCGGCTCATCGGTTACCCGTGCCTTAGAAACCCCGAAAGGGGGGATTGTCCTTGATATGGCACGACACATGCACCGGGTTATTGAATTCAGCCCGGTCAATTCAACCATAACGGTAGAGGGCGGCATTTTAGGCCCTGCCTTAGAAAAACACCTTAATGAGGATGGTTTTACCTGCGGCCACTTTCCGCAATCGTTTGAATATTCAACCGTGGCCGGCTGGGTGGCTGCACGCGGCGCCGGCCAGGCCTCGACTGGCTATGGCCGTATCGAAGACCTAACGGTAGCCCTACGGGTCGTCACACCGGCAGGAATTATTGAAACTAAAGATTACCCCGCAGCATCCATTGGCCCCGATATCAAACAGCTGTTCCTCGGCAGCGAGGGCGTCTTTGGCGTGATCTCCCGCGTGACCCTGAAAGTTCGCCGCTATAAACCACAGAACACCCGCCATGTTTCTTTTTTCTTTCGTAACTTTGAAACCGCGACCAACGCCATGCGCGAAATGATGCACGCCCAGAGCGGTGTACCCCACCTGTTCCGTATCTCTGATGCCGAAGAAACTGACGTAGCGCTGAAAATGAAGAAGTTGGATGGTACCATGATCGATAAGGTTCTTACCTTCTTAGGCTACCGTGAAATGGCACGCTGCCTGATGTTGGTCTCGGTCGAAGGGGATAGTAAGTACACCAGTTTAGTAACTAAAAAAATGAAAAAGCTGGCCCGCAAGCATGGTGGCCTGGCAGTGGGCAGCTATCCCGTAAAAAAATGGCTGGAACAGCGCTACTCCAGCGCCTATATGCGCGACCCCATGATGGATGCCGGTATCCGAATTGACACCATCGAGACAGCGGTCTCTTGGGAAAAACTACATGGCCTGCACCAGGCCGTGCGACAATACATCAAAGCACAGCCCCAAACATCCTGCCTCACCCATATCTCCCATGTCTATGAAACCGGCGCTAATTTATATTTTGTTTTTGCTTCACCGATGGCGGGCCCAAACGAAGCGCAAGACTTTGCAAAATTTCATAAAGGTCTGGTGGATGTCATTTTCAAAAACGGCGGCTCCCTATCACACCACCACGGGATTGGCCGGCTGACTTCAGACAGACTGCGGGAAGAAATTGGCCCGCTGGCACACGATATCCTAAAGGCAATCAAAAGACAACTCGACCCTGCTGGCATCATGAACCCGGGCGCTTTGAACCTGTAACAAAATCCTAACCTGCTCACCAATCCCTATAGCGGGGGGGTAACTGAAACAGCAGCAGGGGCAACTTCCTCACCGTCCTCTTTAAGAAGTTTGTAGTAATTTAAAG
>CALHRC010000215.1 GCA_938038265.1 uncultured bacterium | reverse complement strand
ATACCGCTAACATCTAACAAAGCCATGCAGGCTACTATAAATAATAACAAGATAAAACGCTTTTTTTCTCGGGGTGTAAAAAAGTAAAAATATACATGAAAAAATTTTTTAACTTTATCTATAAAACTCATAAAAAATATCTAACTTGTATGTCCCAATTCTGCTACATCCTGCATGGTTTCATATCTTTACGGAACACAACCATCAATCCCTCTTCAGACTCTGCTGCCAACCCCAGGCATCGCGCAGCGCATCAGCCAACGACAGCTCCGCCCTCCACCCCATCTCGCGCTCGGCCAGCGAACAGTCAGCCCAAATCTTTTCAATATCGCCCGGCCGGCGGGCACCAATACGGTAGTTGACCTTTACACCATTGACCTCTTCAAAGGTGCGCACCACCTCTAAAACACTGTTACCGTGACCTGTGCCGATATTAAACACAAGTTGGCGACCACCTTTTTTAAGATATCCAAGCGCGCTTACATGGGCCTTTGCTAAATCCACCACGTGGATGTAATCGCGGATAGCAGAACCGTCCGGGGTGGGGTAATCATTGCCAAAGACAGTCAATACCTCGCGGATGCCTGCAGCCGTTTGCGTCACAAAAGGAACTAAATTGTTGGGCACCCCCCGGGGCAACTCACCAATCTTAGCTGAAGGGTGCGCCCCAATGGGGTTAAAATAACGTAGCAAAATGGGCTTGAGGTTTACCCCACTTTTTAAGGTATCGAGTACGACATCCTCACAAATCTGCTTAGTACGCCCATAGACCGACTCTGCCCGCTTCAAGGGGGTCTCTTCTGTCACCGGCAATACGTCAGGCTGGCCATAGACCGTAGCCGACGAAGAAAAGACAAAAAGTGGCGCTTGGTATTGTATAAGACAGCGCAACAACCGCACCGTAGAGAGTACATTATTTTCGTAATAATCTAAAGGCTTCGCGGCTGACTCACCCACTGCCTTGTAAGCGGCAAAATGAATGGCCCCGGCAATATCTTTTTCCTGGCGAAATACATCCCCCAAAGCTTCACTGCTACAGTCAATTTCGTAAATTTTTATGTCTTTGCCGGTAATCTCCCGTAAGCCGTTTAACACCCACCGTTCGCTGTTGCGAAAATCATCCACAATAATGGGTTCATAACCTGCGGCAGCTAACTCCACTACCGTGTGAGAGCCAATATAGCCAGCGCCACCCGTAACTAAAATTTTCATCAACTTACCCGCACCAGCTCATGTAGGCGCACAATGCCCTGTATCACTCCAGCGTGCACCACCGGCAACACATTTAATGGCTTTTCGCGCTTTTCCATAAACTCTAAGGCCTCTACCGCGCGGATCTCGGCTCGGGTAGTCAGCGGCGACTTGTTCATGACATCCTCAATGATAACATCAAAAACTGCCTTGCCGTGTCTGTCAATTAACCGGCGGATATCCCCATCAGTTAAAATGCCATCAAGATGCACCCCATCTGCAGAAAATAATACAATACCTAAACCATAGCTGCCTAAAGCCGTTACTACATGGGAAAAATTTGCTTCAGCAGGTTTTAACAAGGGACATTTTTCTTTGGGAATCATTAAATCCCGTACTTCATAGAGTAGCCGCCGTCCCAAACGCCCCGCGGGATGGTAAAGAGCAAAATCTTCAGGTTGAAAATTTTTTAGCTTCATCAGTGTCATGGCCAGCGCATCGCCCACAGCCAAGGCTACCGTAGTTGAGGATGTCGGCGCTAAATCAAGTGGGCAGGCCTCGCGGTCAAGGGGGGTTAGCAAGAGGATATCTGCTATACGCCCTAAAGACGAATTGGCACGCGCAGTAATGGCTACCACGGCCAAACCCATCTTTTTTAGCACCTGTAACGTACCAGTTAGCTCATCGCTTTCGCCACTTTTGCTAATCGCCAATACAATGTCGCTTCTCTCCGCTACCCCTAAATCCCCATGCATGGCCTCTGCCGGGTGCAGAAAAACCGCCCGTGTGCCGGTAGAGCTTAAAGTAGCCGCAATCTTGCGGGCAATATGGCCTGATTTACCCATGCCGGTGACAATGATCTTGCCCTTACAGTTCAGGAATTCCTGAACAGCACGCGCATATTCAACCCCTACGGCCGCCCGAGTTTTTTGTAAAGCGCCAATCTCTAATTCCAGGGTATGGCGGATGGCCTGCAGTATTTCAGCATCACTCATCATGAGATAAAGCCTGCCTCTTTAGGTAAATCCATCCCCGACCCTAACTGCTTCTGTTGGCAGTGCCTTAATTTTGCCTGCAAGACCTTATATGCCCGCACCTTGCCCCGACCGGCACCGGTGCGCCGAGCAAACTCACCTTGGCTCATTTTCGGATTTTGCAGCAGCCTCCATAGCAAGTAGCGGTTAGTTTCGCTGGTGTTATTCGGCATGGGGGATGTATCTCAAATTATTTAGGAACTCCTGAACACCCGGGCCTAAAGGGGGTTCAACTATTAAACATATAAAGCGAGGCTTCTACACTTATATGTTATGCGGTTTCTTCTTTTGCTTAACTACCCGGGCATCTAGGCCACTAACTCCCTTAGGCTATCGGAAAACTTTTGAGGGCGAAAACCCGGCGTAAACAAGAATTTTATTTAAGCAGGTAACCACCCAAGCAATCACGTAACGAATAGCTCCCTGCAGGAGTTTTTTAGGGACTCAAAACTTGTATTATGTCGCATCTGTGATGGGGAATTCCCCATCATAAGTTCAGGAATTCCTTATCCCGGCATGTCTTAAATAAAGCAAAAGCCGGGGACGGAAGCCCCGCGGGGTTTTTGAGTGACTCAAAAAGCGCATTATGTCCCATGGAGGGATGGTTTTTTGATGGGAATTCCCTACCGGATACCGTCCGACAGGAGGTGTCGGACGGTTGTCTTGTCCGACATTTTGTGTCGGACGAGTCTTTGGCAAAAAGCCCGCAGGGGCTTTTTCAATCAGTTCAGGAATTCCTGAACAAAATGGGGGGGGTGGCGGCCATTTAGCCTACCCATAGGGATTACTTGGGTGGTTACCAGATAACTTAGTTTAAGATTCTCTTGCCGCGCCGAGCTTTATCCGTGAAATGACACGATTATGAGCGAGTATATGACCTATATCCCCGAAGAACGCGACCAAAGTCACTGGGCAGTTCAGATCCTGCGGGAGTTGTGGTTTACCCTGCTGTATATGCTGCTCTACCTGCCTGGCTTACTCATCAAACTACCCCACCGCACCGAAGGACAGCTGCGGCCCGTAGTAATTGTACCGGGCTTTTTAGGACAAACCCTGCCCTTCTGGCGCCTGCGTTCTGCTTTTATTAAGGCAGGTCATCCGGTGTATGTGGTTCCCCTGGGCTTTCAAGTCGGCAACATTTACAAAAAAGGTAAGCAACTGGAATCTTTTCTGGAAAAAAACAAAATAGACGATTGCTACATGATAGGGCACAGTATGGGGGGATTGATCGCCCTCGCCATGAGCTACCGGGGCAGAGATCGGGTGCGCAAATTATATCTAGTCAACACGCCACTGAAAGGCACTCTGACGGCGCTGGCTGTTCCCTTTACCATTGCCGGACTGCAAATGTTGCCGTTCTCGCCTGTCATTCGCTCAATGTCCCAAAAATTCAATACCTTCTCAAACCTACAGACTGTCTTTGCCAAGTTTGATCAGGCGATTGTACCGCGGCAAAACCTGCGGATGGGGCGCTTTGACGATGTCATGTTCGCCGAAATTGGTCACCTAAACCTGGGGATGGGCTCTGCGGGGATCGAATGCCTACGGGAATTGGTTCGTATGGAAGAAAACAAAGACCCGCTGGTCAAGGCGAAAAAAGCAAGTACGATACAAGAAAAATCCGCCGTTGCAATTACCAAAGTAGTTAAAACCGGTATTAACCGAAAGGCAGCCGGTACTCAAAAGGCTAAAGGACGCAGACCGACTGTTGGCCTAAAAAGAAAGTGACATCCTGTCCGTACAAGATGAAACGATGATATGAGCGCAATTGAGTTTTCGACAAACCGCATCTGGAAAAATTGGCAGCCCAGTCGTGCACACCAGAGCATCGAAGATAAGCTACATGCCGGATACAAGAAATTTCCCCCGGCGTTCACGGAACATATCTCGACAGATCAAGAAATGGCTGCCATGCAGCAATGGTCCGATAAACTGAAAAGTTCTGGGGTTGAAATTTTAGTGGTCTGTGGCATGGGCGGCTCTTCCCTCGGAGCGAAAGCCATCCAATCGCTATTAGACCCGCATTCTGACCAAATTTTCTTTTGGGAGGGGCCACACCCCCAAGTACTGCGCCATATCGGACGGGTTGCCGAAAACAGAAAAACTGCGTTGCTTGTGGTATCCAAATCGGGGAATACCCTCGAAACTCGCACCAACCTGGCTCTATTTCGCCAATTTTTTCCTGGGGTACGGGAATATTTCATCACTTCCGAACCCGATAAAATCAAAGATCTCGGGGCCACGAAAGAAAATACATTCCTGATACCCAAACCTCTTGGCGGGCGTTTCAGCGTCATGTCGCCGGTAGGCATCATGCCGGGGTATTTCATGGGCGCCGATATGGAAAGCCTCATGCGGGGCTTTCGTGAAGGAATTGAGGCCTGGGATATAGCCATCCCCGTAGCAAATAATGCAGCCAAAATCGTCGCCCAGCAGTATTTTGAACTCTTTCGCGCCGGTTACCAGGGAGCCATTTTCTGGGTCTATGCTAATGACCTGATGGGTTGGGGACGCTGGCTAATCCAGTTATGGGGTGAATCTCTGGGCAAAAAAGTAGAAGTGCAGGCGGTACCGCTGCTCAACCAGGGCCCAGAAGACCAGCATTCAGTGCTGCAATACTTTATGGAAGGACCCAACCAGTTCGTGCATACCTTTGTGCATGCCGGCAGTTATGGCACCCATGATACTGTAGTTCCGGGGGATTTCCCCGCGGAATCAGCCAACCATTCCCTGTGGGAAGTACTCAACGCGCAGATGAGAAGCATCGAACTGGCCCTGGGAGAGGAAAACCGCCCAGTTTCTGACTTTATTGTACCTGAAATGGATATGTACAATTTGGGAAAATGGTTTGCTTTTTGGATGTATATCATCAGTTACATGGGCTATCTCTATGACATTAATCCCTTTGATCAGCCCGGTGTTGAAAAAGGGAAAATTTACTGCAAAAAATTGCTGACCGGAATTGCGGTTGAACCACCGACGACTAAGGTGCTCGAACTTTAAGGCATGCTTTTGCAAGCCAAAAATTTTTTTTGAAAAAAGTTTATGTAACCACCCAAGCAATCCACCGAAAGGGTAATGAACAAGCCCCACAGGGTTTTTTAGTGACTCAAAAAGCATAAATTATGTCTCATGGGGATGGTTTTTTGATGGGGAATTCCCTACCAGATACCGTCCGACAG
>CALHRC010000214.1 GCA_938038265.1 uncultured bacterium | reverse complement strand
TTATATTACTACTGAATTTTTCTTAAAACAAAAAAAACAATTTACCTTTCGCAATAAAATAGGTGAATTAGGGGGGGACATCAGCATTACCGCTAATTTGCTTTTTAGGGAAAAAGAGGGCAGTGTACACCGTTACCTATTTGCTACTAACGCCGATGCTATGGGTAAATCTATACAAGGTGCAGGTGGGGCTATTGTGTTTGGTACTGCGGTGAATACCATTGTTTCTTCTTCGACGGCAAATGATCGGGTCCTCGAAACATCCCCCCGCGATTGGTTAAAACGAATTCACAGTGAATTGCATAATATATTTCTTTCGTTTAATGGTTCAATGCTGCTTTCTGCAGCTTTCTTGCTGCTTAACGAACATAACGGGAAAGCCTACTATATCAACGCCGAACATCCCTGGACTATTTTACTACGTGACTTAAAAGCTACATTTATTGAACATGAACTTATGGCACGTAAACTTGGTGCTGATATGCCAGGCTATGATGTTGAAGTTAAAGAGTTTTCTTTTTGTCCCGGTGATGTATTGTTTATGGCTTCGGATGGCCGTGATGACATTATTTTACAAGAAGGCGAAAATGATGAGCGAGTTATCAATGAAGATGAAACAGCCATCTTAAATATTATTGAGCGCGGTGCAGGAGAACTGCCCCAAATAATTGAATTACTACAAAACGTTGGTAGTTTTTCTGATGATATTTCTTTTATTCGTGTTGAAATTAAAGATTTCAATCCACAACCTATAGCAATTGCAACAGATTTACCAGTCGCAAAAGTACAACAACAACTTTCTATGGTAAAAGATTTGATACGCCAAAAAGATTTTTCTGCTGCTGAAATAGAATTACAGAAAATTTCAAATGAGTTTAACGTGGAAACTATCCCCCAGTACTATGTTTTGCTTAGCCGAATTCAATTACACAGCAATGAGTTAGAATTAGCCAGGCAAAGTATAGAAAAAGCTATACAGCTGGGCCATGAAGTAGCAGCAACCTATAAGTCTTTAGGCAATATACTCTATAAGTTACGTAAGAAACAAGAGGCCATAGAGGCTTGGCATAAATCATTGGCTTTAAATCCCAATGATGAAGCACTACGTAATTTATTAGATAGTATAAAATAAAAATATTTCTACCATAAAACTGTATAGCCAATGAGAGTTTTCGCTTGCCAGGGGCGATCCTGAAAAAAATACAACTGCCATGCGCATCGAATTTCCGTCGGATCATCGCGAAGATATCAGGGCGATGCTCAACCTAAGCGGGTTTCTGCTGGCGGTGTTTTTGATTATGTTTTTTCATCTGTACCGCAATATCCAGATGGCCACCCTGCGTTATGAAATTAGAAAACTTGAGAAAGAAGAAAAAAAACTCTACCTTGAAACAGAAGAACTGCGGCTTAAGGTGGCCAGTTATTCGAGTGCCAGTCGTATTGAAAAACTGTACCGCGAGAAGTACGGTTATGTTCCGGTTGGGATGAGTCAGAAAATTACAACTCTGACTTTACCAACCATTACGCCGGCGCCTGTCGGGACAAAGCCGTGAATTTCAAACTTCAGGCCCCTTACCAGCCTGCTGGCGACCAGCCCAAGGCCATTGAGCAACTTGTGGCAGCGCTAACGCCTCCTGATGGCAAGGCGGTGTTGCTTGGCGTTACTGGTTCAGGTAAGACAATGACCATGGCTTCGGTCATTGAAAAGTTGAATCGCCCAACTTTGGTTATGACCCATAATAAGACTCTCGCAGCGCAGCTTTATCGCGAATTTAGGGATTTTTTTCCTGAAAATGCCGTGGAATACTTTATCAGTTATTATGATTACTACCAGCCCGAAGCCTAAGTGCCGGTTACGGATACCTATATTGAAAAGGAATCATCTATTAATGCTGAGATTGAGATGTTGAGGCTGCGGGCAACTGCTTCGATTCTGGAACGTCGGGATGTCATCGTGGTCGCTTCAGTGAGCGCCATCTATGGCCTGGGTTCTCCCGAAACGTACCGTGATTCTGTGCTTTTTCTAAAAGCTGGCGATTGTGTCAGTCGCGATAAGGTAATACGCCGCCTAATGTATATGCAGTACAGTCGTAACGATATGCAGCTCGAACAAGGCAAATTCAGAGTCAGGGGGGATGTACTTGAAGTATTACCAGCCTACAGCAACGATGCTTACCGTCTCGATTTTTTTGGCGACACTCTCGAAAGTATCGCGCATTTCGATCCAGTGACCGGTAGAAAAAAGACTGGTTACCGGCAATGCGTCATTTATCCCGCGAAACATTTTATTACCGCCCCCGAAATGATTGAACGGGCAAGTGAATCCATCCGTCGGGAACTTGAAGAAAGAATTGTCTGGTTCCAGCAAAATAACAAACCGTTAGAAGCCGAACGTATTAGACAACGCACGCTGTATGATCTTGAAATGCTGCGCGAAATGGGTTACTGCAGCGGCATCGAAAATTATTCGCGACATCTCACCGGACGAGAGCCCGGTAGCCGGCCCGATTGTCTTTTTGATTATTTTCCCAATGATTTTCTGCTGGTTATTGACGAAAGTCATGTTTCGGTGCCGCAAATTGGGGGGATGTATGCCGGTGACCGCAGCCGAAAAGAAACTCTTGTGGAATTTGGTTTTCGCTTGCCTTCTGCCCTTGATAACCGTCCACTCAACTTTCAGGAATTTGAGCAGCTTGCCCGAAATGTACTTTATGTCTCTGCCACGCCGGCAGATTATGAGCTACAGCACAGCGATGTGCATGTGGAGCAGGTTATCCGCCCAACCGGTCTGTTAGATCCCGTTATTGAATTGCGCCCAACCGAAGGGCAGATAGATGATCTATCCCGTGAAATTACCGAACGCGCAGCCCGCGGGGAGCGAACTTTAATTACTACGTTGACTAAAAAAATGGCTGAAGAATTGACCGACTATTTCAGCGATTTGGGTATGCGGGTTAGGTATATGCATTCCGATATTGACGCGCTCGAACGAGTTGAAATTATTCGTGACTTACGCAAGGGTGAGTTTGATGCCTTAATTGGCATCAACCTGTTGCGTGAGGGGCTGGATATCCCTGAAGTGTCTTTAGTGGCCATACTTGATGCAGATAAAGAAGGTTACCTGCGGTCAAAACGGTCGCTGGTTCAGACAATTGGCAGAGCGGCGCGCAACATCAATGGCAAGGCCATC
>CALHRC010000213.1 GCA_938038265.1 uncultured bacterium | reverse complement strand
GAAACCCAAGAGACAAAAAAAGAAAAAAAAGAAGAACGCAACCCCATCCTATCCACCAAAGAGTACCAGTATGGCTATTCTCTCATGAAGTTGATGAATCCAGCTAACCTGAGAGAAAAGTATGACCCACGTGGTCGCTTTGCCAAGCTGCCAGATAACGACAAAGTACTGTTAGCTTACCTATACTTCATGGAATTTGACCATGAGTATTCTTTTGTACTGACAACCAACAAGATAAAACTAAATGTCGATTACACTGGCGGCACGAAAACAGACTACAAAAAGATGCTCGCTGATCTCTATAATGATTCGCGCGGTGTGATCCGAGCTTTTGAAAAATACAATGAAGCAGTAGAAAACCTCAACAAATTGAAGGTAAACAAGCTGAGTTCCAACTATATCGAACAATCCAAGCTGGAAGCAAAATCAGAAGGCCATGTGGATATCGAGGCCCGCAACACACGCGGGCTCATCCGTACTTATATGGAAAATATCTATAAAAACCTGGGGCGTCTGATTGCCGATATGAAGGGCGCCAAGACCATTGTTGCCAATGCTAATGAAATCATTCGCTTTGATTCAGAATTTGAAGGCAATAAACGTCTGAACGGCAAACCGGTGCAACATTGCATTCTCGAAGCCTACTGTTTTGCTCTGGCCCTCAAAGAACGTTTGGAAAGCGGTGACCTCTACGGCGGAATTATCCACCTTGACGATAACGAGATGGTCGAACTCTTTGGTCCAGCTTATGCGCCCAAAGCAGCCTCTGAAAACCCATGAGCAGGCAGAACATCCTCGGTATTATTCCCGCGCGTATGGCTTCAACCCGCTTCCCTGGAAAACCTCTTGCGTTAATTGCCGGCAAACCAATGATCCAGCGGGTCTATGAACGCGCCTGTCTGGCCAATTCGCTGCAGCAGGTGGTCATTGCCACCGATACGCAGGAGATCGCCACAGTGGCAGAGTCTTTTGGCGCCAAGGCAGTTATGACCTCTGCCAACCATCCTTCAGGACTCGACCGGGTACTCGAAGTTGCCGAAAAATTTTCGTCTTATTCTTATTATCTGAACATCCAGGGGGATGAACCGCTAATTGCACCTGCCACCATCGACGCTGTCGCCGCCTTGTTCCGCAACCCGGCGTGCGAAGTCGCCACCGCCGCAGTAGCGTTTCGCAACAGGGGGGATGTCCAGGACCCCAACCAGGTCAAGGTCGTCTTAGGAGTCGGCAACCGGGCGCTTTATTTTTCCCGCTCGCCGATCCCGTATTTCCGTAACCAGAACAGTGGCATTGAGCCCCTAAAACACTTAGGTCTCTATGGCTACAGCGCGGCAGCTTTGAAAAAAATCAAACAACTGCCACAGCACCCACTCGAGCTAACGGAAAGTTTAGAACAGCTTAGATTTCTCGCCCACGGGATGTATATTGGTGTGGCCATCGTTCAGGAAGAATCCATTGGCGTTGATCTACCTTCTGATATTGAAAAGGTTGAAAATTTCTTGCGAGTAAATGCCCAATGAATTTCGACGAAATTGCCAGCGAATTTGAAATTAACAATTCTTATATCTGGTTAAACAATTGCGGGGTGAGTGTACCTCATAACAGCGTCACGAAAGCCGTCACGCACTATCTTTCTGTTTTCGCAAGAAATGGCATATTACAAAAAGAATATCCCCCCCCAATTCTCTATAACTCGATCACCCGTAAATTAGCTGACATGTTCGCTGTTGGTACTGACGAGGTCACGGTAATCCACAATACCAACGAAGGTTTTTCTTTTCTTTCTTATGGTCTCAATCTTCAACCCGGTGATGAGATTTTATTACCACAAAATGAATACCCCAGCAATGTCTATCCCTGGCAACACTGGAAAGATAAAGGAGTTCAAATTCGCTATGTCCCTGAAACAGATAGTCCCGAAACATTTATTGAAATTTTCAAAGCCAGTCTGTCAGATCAGGTCAAGGTAGTCAGTTATTCCGCTGTTAGCTGGCTAAGTGGTATGCCGTTCCCATTACAAGAGATGGGCGCCTTGTGCCGCGAAAGAAACATCTTGTTTGCCGTCGATGCCGCCCAGGGAGCCGGACTCGTTGCTTTGAAACCACGGGAGATGAATATTTCCTTCATGGCATTTTCTGCGTGGAAATGGCTCATGGGACCATTAGGCTTAGGTGGGATGTATATCAGCCGGGAGCTGCTGTCTCGGCTGCAACCCGTATTCATGGGAACAGGGTCGGTGGTAAATGATGAGGTCTATCTGCCCTACCGAAAGGAACTGA
Source organism: uncultured bacterium (assembly GCA_938038265.1). GTDB lineage: Bacteria > Spirochaetota > Leptospiria > Turneriellales > Turneriellaceae > CALHRC01. The sequence continues at coordinate 12,739 of CALHRC010000213.1, read as the reverse complement.
AAGCCAACGCCGAACGTTATGTCACCTCAACAGCCAGTATGATCGACTGGGTCTGGTTTGACGCGTCACTGGCCATGCTCCAGCAAATCGGCTTTGATAGGGTACGTGAGCGAATTACTTCTCTAGCCGATTGCCTTACTCAGGAACTGCGGGCGCGCGGCTTTTTTCTGCGTAACAACGATTTTCCGGAACATAAAACCGGCATTATCAGCGCCTGGCGCGAAGGTCTCGATGCCGACCGCACAGTACGCCGGTTGCGGGAATTCTCAATTGTAGCCGCTTCCCGGCAGGGCAGAATTAGATTTTCTCCCCACCTGTGCAATACGGAAGCACAGATGAAGCTCGCCGCCGAGCACTTAGCGCAGATTGCCAGCTGAAGGATGTTACGCAGGCTATTACTTCAACGTAGCCAGCAGCGATTCAATGGTCATTGGCCGCGCAAACAGATAACCCTGTATGTAATCGACGCCAAGGTTGCGCAAATACGACAATTGTTCTTCCCTTTCCACTCCTTCTGCGACAGTCGGTAGTTTGAGTGCCCGGGCGAGAGCGACAATGGCTACGATAAAAGGTTCGTCTTCCACAGCCGACCCCAGATCCATAATAAAGGATTTATCAATTTTCAATTTATTTACCCTTAGTTTTTTAAGGTAACTCAGCGAAGAGTATCCGGTGCCAAAATCGTCCAGCGAAAGTCTGATGCCTATTTTTCTCAGGGCCGCAAGCTTCTCTTCGCTGGAAATCGCGCTGTCAAGTAGAATGCCCTCGGTGAGCTCCAGTTCTAAGTACTCTGCCGGCAAACCAGTTTCGGCCAGGATGTCACTTATCATAGCACCGATGCTTTCATGGCGGAACTGTCGGTTGGATACATTGAAAGTAACCGGTACTTTATAGCCACGGTTAATCCATTTCAAAGCGTCAGTAGCCACCTGCCGGAGCATTTCTCTGCCAATCTCAATGATCTGCCCTGTTTCTTCGGCAATTTCAATAAAATCATTAGGATATAAAATCCCACGCTCCGGGTGTTGCCAGCGGATCAGCGACTCTACGCCCACAAGATCCCGAGTATCCGCCGTATAGATAGGCTGGTAGTACATGATAAATTCTTTATTTTCAATGGCCCGCCAGATTTCAATTTCCATCATCCGCAAACGGGCAGTTTTGTGATCTAACTCAGGCTTGTAATACTGGTAATTGGAGCGCCCTTTTTCTTTCGCCAGGTACATGGCTAAATCGGCTTTGCGCAGCAGGTTGCGCGGCGAGATGTCGTGATCGGGGTAGATGGCAATACCGATACTACCCGAGATAAGTAATTCATGACCGTTGATCATAAAGGGTTCATCTAAAGCCTCAAGCACATCTCTGGCTAATTGTTCAGAACGCGCCATGATATCCTGATCCTGGATAAGAATTACAAATTCATCGCCGCCCCAGCGCGCCAGCACTTCTTTTTCTGCCATGCAATTGCGCAGTTTGTCCGCAACCGCTTTCAGCAGTAGATCGCCTATTTCATGACCTAAGGTATCATTTACCCATTTGAAGCGATCGAGGTCGAGAAAGAGCAGCGCAATCTTTTCTTTATTAATGTGGGCTGAAGCGACTGTCTCGGCAAACCTTTCCTGCAATCTCAGTCGGTTAGGTAAACCAGTAAGAGCATCATGGCGGGCCATATAAAGCACCCGCTCTTCGGCAACTTTACGACCAGTCACGTCGATACAGGTACCAATAATTTCTCTTACCGTTCCGTCTTCGTCCCGGGCATATACGGTAGCCCGCGAGAAAAGCCACACTGGCCCCCTGTCGGGAGACTTGATACGGAATTCGACATCCACCGGCTCATTATCTGCCGCTAATTTAAGATTATCGATCCATCTCTGATAAACCTCCTCGTCTTCTTCTAAGAGAATATCCTTGAAGAATCCGGTTCCACTACCTTCGCTTGCAACAGTTAAAGCCTGCTGGAAAGTATCGTGGTTCATGTAGCGTACTTTGAGATTCTTGATGTCATAGACAAAGAGAACTTGCGGTGAAGATCGCGCAACACTGTGGATAAATTTCTGACTCTCACGTAATTCCTTTTCTAGCTTTCGGCGTTCAGCAATTTCATTTTGAAGCGCCAAATTGGCTTCTTCAATTTCTTTCATCCTAAGTTTAATTTCATAAGCGCGTTCATCGACTTTTTCTTCAAGCTTTTCGGTATAGATCCGCAGTCTTTCGTCAGCGCGACTTAAAGCCTGCACCATTCGGTTGAAACTGTGCGTCAACAGACCGACTTCATCGTGTTCCCGTACGGGTAAGTTAACCTTTAGATGCCCCCGACGCACGTTCTCAAGGCTGTTCACCAGCATAGTCAGCGGGCGAGTAATACTTTTGTAAAAAAGAATCGGGAATATCACTAACGTAAGAATTACCAGTGCCAACAGTAAGAACAGAAAACGTAACAGGTACTGGTGCATATAAAGCCGGTAAGATACGTAAGAAAAGCCTACTTCATAACGAAATCCTTCAAGCTGTTTCTGGTACGCCAGCGAAGGTTGTTCGCCTTTGACATAGATCCTGCGCGAGGTTGCCGGGGTATTGACGGCATAGTTGAGCTGCTGTACTGGATAATTATAACGCAGGTACACCGGCTCAGCGGCTCGATGACTGCTTACGCGAATCACATAATCGACATCGCGGTTAAGCGCCAGACTTTCTCCCCGCAGCACTTCCGAAACAATCTTATTGGTATCGGCAATTCTGTCATCGTCATATTTATTTTCCAGCCAGTTCATTGTCTGGAACAGCAAAATCTGCACCATGACGACAATGGCAGTCAGCGAAATTCCAACCAGCTTGACTAAAAAACTGACCGGCTCCCGGCTGTACGACAGGTAGATGTACACAAACAGCCCTTGGCCGAACAACAGGCCCGTCTGCGTCAAAGCATGGTAATACCAGCTGCTAACTAAGCCATTATGTTTGAGGAATGCCAGAAACGCCAACAGAGCATAAATCGACAGCAGGAACGCTAACACCCGCAGAATTCGGACACGTTTTGGCAGCCTTATCTGCTTCTTCTTTTTAATTTTGGAAAAGACCTCTTGGGAAATACGCCGCCCCTGGCGCCATAACACCAGCGGAATCCACAGGGCAAATACAGTTTGTATAAAACTCGATACCGGCAGCCGGTACATACGCGAGTGCACTTCGTAACTGTATTCAACAATAGGAGGATTGAAATCGAGAAAAGATACCAGCACCAGAATGATCGAGCCAATCAGTACAATATCACTCTCACGCCTGCGGTAGAGCCGGGGGTAACGATAGGCCAGCTGGATCAAAAGCACATGGCAGAGCAGAATGATGACTGAGGGATAGCCATGACGACCAGTTTCTGCTCCATAGGCCACCGTCCCCCAGAACATGAAGACAGAAAAAATGAAACTGGAAATAAACGTCAGAGAAATCAGGCGACCAGCAGCACTGCGGATACCGCCAAACAGAAACGATGCCCCGATGACCAGCGAAATCAGCGCATTGGACAGATGTCCTAGAGAAAAAAATGACAGATGAAAATATTCCATGATCAGCGCCTTTCTAAAACGCGACTGCCGGTACAGGGCGTCAAGCGGTTACCATATGGTTATGTGGGAAAGTGTTGACAATGACTACCCGGCGCGAAAAAATGCAGCCACCATGCTGGAAGCTATCGACCTTACGCAAAAGATAGATGAGACGGAATACCGCTCCCGCAAGACAGCCCTGCAGATGGAACTAAAACAGATGCAGCGGCATATCAAGGGCGAACGATTACCCATGGCAATCATCATCGAAGGAATTGATACCGCCGGGAAAGGCGCCGTCATAGAAAGGCTGGTCGATTCCATGGATCCCCGCTGGTTTTCCGTAATACCATATAGGGAAGCCGATCCCTGGGAAAAATCTCTACCCCTTCTCTACCGTTTCTGGGTTAATACGCCACCTAAAGGTAAAATTCATATCTATGATCGCTCGTGGTATTACGAATTGCTCATGAAACGACTGAAAAAAATAATTAAGGCAGCGGATTTTTTTGAATACTTAAATGATGCTGTCTCATTTGAAAAAACGCTGGTACAAAACGGCACCTTTGTGGTAAAATTCTGGCTGCATATCAGTAAAGCGGAACAAAAAAAACGTCTGAAGCTGCTGGAAAAACAGCCTGACCTTGCTTGGCAGGCAGGCAAAAAACAATGGAAACTGCATAAGAAATACGATAAGATAATGTTGCTGGCAGAAGAACTGCTGAGCCATACCGATTCCGAAATATCCCCCTGGAATATCGTCGCTGCTAACGATTTGCGTTATGCGCGAATAACAGTCATGAACAGACTGGTCGAAACCATGGAAATGATCCTTGGTAAAACTTTCCGAGAACGCGCCATGGCAGTGCTACAGGCCGAACACCTGTCACAGCTAAGCTTAGGGTAAAGCTATGTTACACCAGTTGGATATGACGCTGGCGGTCGACAAGCAGACCTATGAAAAAGCGATGGCTGAATTGCAGGGCAAATTACGTCTGCTCGCTTCGCGGATGTATAACGCCCGAAAATCTATGGTTCTCGTCTTTGAAGGCTGGGATGCTGCCGGTAAAGGTGGCGCAATCAAACGTCTTACACAGAATATCGATCCCCGACACTATAAAGTATATTCTATCAGCAAGCCCACTGAAGAAGAATATGCCCACCATTACCTGTGGCGCTTTTGGAATAAACTGCCACGGGCCGGTGAGATAGCGATCTTTGATCGCTCCTGGTATGGTCGGGTTCTGGTAGAACGGGTAGAAGGCTTTGCCCGTGAAGAAGAATGGAGACGTGCTTATCAAGAAATCAACGATTTTGAGAACCAGTTAGTGCGCGCCAGAATTCCTGTATTAAAATTTTTTATCCATATTACCAAAGATGAACAGTATAAACGATTTAGAGAACGAGAAGCTGACCCTTTTAAAAATTGGAAATTAACAGATGAAGACTGGCGTAATCGTGAGAAGTGGGATAGCTATGTTGAAGCCATTGATGAAATGTTCCGCCGCACCAGCACCTTGCGTTCTCCTTGGCATGTCATTGAAGGCGAAGATAAATATCATGCTCGTCTAAAGATTGCGCAGATATTTGAAAAAGTTTTGGAGAGCGCACTTAAAGAACCCCGCCTTGTGAAAAAATAAAATCCAGCACCGGCTGCAGACCGCGGCGGCTATGGGCGGAGAGCAATAACACAAGATGAAAATTTTGTTCATACTGCTTCATTTTTTTTTCCACCGCCGCTTTTTCTTTTTGGTTGAGTTTATCTGACTTTGTCAGACAAAGGAACAGGGGAATGCGGGCCTCGCGGAACAAGCCTGCTAAAGTCAGTTCTTCTATTTCAGGTTCTCTGACACAATCGAGCAGTAACATCCCCCCGGCAATTCTTGAATTTTTGTCGATATATTTTCGGATCATTTCTGAAAGTTGACGCTTTACTTTATGACCTGCCGACGCATAACCGTACCCTGGAAGATCGACAAGGTACAGTCCCGCATAGTCGTAAAAGTTAATTGTTCGGGTACTGCCCGGTCTGCCGGATGTTTTGACGATGCTGGGGTTTTTCATCAAAGCGGCGAGCAGCGAACTTTTGCCGCTGTTGGAACGTCCAATAAAACAAATCTGCCGCCGATCCTCCGGCAAAGCCGAAAGAGTGCTAAAGGCACCTAAAAATTTTCCCACCGGCATTGTCTCTTGATTTCTCGCGTCTATCACGATTCATACTCCACAGGGGGGATCTTTCGGTAGAGGCGCAACTTGTCGGCGGGATTGACCCGAACACCGCTATCGCGCCAAGCAATGAAGTCTTCAAGGATTTCCCGGTGATCAAAGCAGATATTTTGTGGCAGACGATCGAAAGGAAAAAATAAGGCGTGTTTAGCGTCATCTTGCGCCGCTGGCTCACCCGAGGCTGTAACAATAAAAACCGCCGAGATTGTATGCTGGCGCCTGTCGCGATCGGGGCGCGAGTAACAATAGAGCAGGTCGCGTAACTCTCCTTCAAGGCCGGTTTCTTCACGCAGTTCGCGCAACGCCGCCGCTTCGAGGCATTCTCCTTCATCGACGAAACCGCCCGGCAGCGCCCAGCCAAACGGTTTATTCTTTCGTTCAATTAACAGAATTCCCCGTGAATCAGCCACAATAACATCGACTGTCGGGGTGGGGTTTCGGTATTCGCTCATAGATCCTCTGCTACACTTTGTCAGGAGGGCAGTCGGTCAGACAACCATGATTTATGAGTTGGCAGACGCCTCAATTCTCCTTGCCAGCAGGATATTGTCTCTGAAATTCAGGATATGCTGGTTCAGGTTTTATTTGATCTGCCGATGTCGCAAACCTGGACATATTTTGTCCCGGAAAAATTCCAAAAAAAAATACAGCCATTTACCCGGGTGATTGTCGATCTCAAAGGAGAACGACAAGTCGGTCTCGTCGTCGATATCCAACCCATGCCTGAAACATGGGAGCAGAGTTATGAACTCAAGCCAATACTGCGGCTGATTGACCAACACCGGCTACTCAATGACGAACAATACCGACTGGCGGCGAGAGTTGCCGAGTATTATTTTTCATCGCTTGGCGAAGCAGTATTCTCCATGATCCCGGGTGGCCGGCAGGAAAAATCTTTTCTGCCACAAATAACGCAGACAGGGGAGATAACTTTGCCGCCCTTGAATGCCGAACAACAGAAAATAATTGACCAGGTGCTGTCACCGGGAAACCGAAAAGGCGTTCAAACCCACCTGATCTACGGCGTCACCGGTTCCGGTAAAACCCGTATCTATCTGGAACTTACCCGTGAATATCTCTCGCACGGCCTGGGAGTAATTTTTCTGCTGCCTGAAATCGCACTCTCATACCAGTTTCTCGACCAACTGAAACCCATGTTCGGCGAACAACTTGCGTTCCTTCATTCTGGTTTGAATCGCGCGTACCGTCTTTCAGAATACCGCCGCGTGCTGGATGGCAAGGCCAGACTGGTGGTCGGCACCCGCAGCGCAATTTTTGCACCGGTACATAATTTATCGCTGGTCATCTTGGATGAGGAACATGATAGCTCATATAAAGAACACGCTTCGCCACGCTATAATGCCAAGCGAATAGCGTACCTGCGACTTGAAAGCAGCGGCTTTTCCGGCACGTTGCCGGCAAGTCTCCTTCTCGGTTCTGCCACCCCTTCAGCGGAAAGCTACCAATACGCCAAACAGCATGTCTTTCATTTCCACCGGCTGCGGCAGAGAGCAACAGGCATACAGGCCGCAGAAATCCACCTACCGCTCTACCATAAGGACATGGGGCCGTTATCACTCTTCCTCAAAGAAAAGATGGAATACCACCTTTATCGCGGCAACCAGATTATTCTGCTGATGAATCGCCGAGGCCATAGCAATTTTGCTTTGTGCGCGAGCTGTGAGAAAACAGTGACCTGCCCCCATTGCAGTGTATCGCTTACCTACCACCGCAACGGCAATCTGCTCTGCCATCTCTGTGGATACCAAGAACCCTATTCTGGATATTGCAACACCTGCCACGGCAAATTAACACTCTGCGGCAGTGGTACCCAGAAAGTCGAAGAAGTACTGGAACGACATTTTCCCGACGTACCTTTTGCCCGACTGGATCAGGATGTCGCCCGCACCAAAGATTACGCCAGAGAGATCCTCGAAGATATGCGCCGGGGAAAAATCAAAATTCTCATAGGAACCCAGATGATTGCTAAAGGTTTTGACCTGCCGGGGGTGACTCTCGTGGGCATCCTCAATGCCGACCAAGGACTGTCACTGCCCGACTTCCGCGCCGGCGAAAGAGTCTTCCAGTTACTGGTTCAGGCTGCTGGGCGGGCAGGCCGCCACAAAAAAGGCGAAGTTGTCATGCAGACTATGATGCCCCACCATCCGGCGATCAGAGCGGCAACAACCGGCGATTATGACGCTTTCTATGCTGACGAATTGTTATTGCGCCAACAAGCAGGCTATCCCCCCTTCGCACGCATATTTCGCCTTTTATTGCGCTCACCTAATGAACAACTATTACAAGCTGCAGCCCAACGCATCGCCAGCTGGTTGCATAGTGAACTTATGGGACAGGACCTTTTTAGCGAACAGCAACCGGCCTGCCCCATTGAGATTCTGGGCCCCGTTAGTGCGCCTCTTGAAAAAATAAAAGATGAATACCGCATGCACCTGCTGATAAAAGATCCATCGGCAGAACTGGTACATGGTACCGCCTCGCGTCTGGTACGTGAACTCGAAAGTGGTCGCCTGAAGATAACTGGAATAAGCTGGGAAGCGGATATGGATCCCGTCGATTTGCTCTGATCAGTTCCAAATATATTCGACAATACTGTTGCCACTAAAGGCCTTAGCTTTCTTTTTTACTTTTGCCGCCACTTCACTCAGCTCTTCAAACACAAGACGCACATTAGCAGGAATATGCAACAAAGCGGTTGATATACTCAAAAGCGGAAAGTCTTTTGCTTCACCCTCGCGCGAAACACTGCGGTAGCAGCCCTTTTCAATTTCGCTGGGTAGAAATAATTCTCCCAGAGAAGCATTAAAACGCTCATACAATTGGGTCAATAAGTGACGCACGTGATTTCTTTTTCCAAGCACAAAGAAATCATCGCCTCCCAAATGTCCGATAAAAATTTCTTCGCGGGAATACTCGCGGCGCAGTGAATGCAGCAAAAGAGAAAGCAACTGTATTGCGCGATCCCCAGCTTTAACGCCTTTCTCATCATTATATGGCTTGAAATGATCGAGGTCGGCATAAGCAACGGAAAAGGATTTCCCTAACCGGCAGCGGTAGTAAAACTCTTCTTCAATGAGAGAGATACCCGGCAATCCGGTAAGTGCATTGACATGAATGCGTCGTTTCAAATGATATAATATATTTTCTAACCGGTTAACAAACAGTTCAGGATTTACCGGCAGGGGAATACAGTCTTCAATACCCGAACGAAAGGCGCTGCGAATAATCGACGGATCATAAAATTCGGTAAAGACCAGGATCGCTAACAGATGAGAATCATGACGGCGTCTGATCTGGCGGATCAACAGAATATCTTCCTCGGCTCGGTCAACCCGAAGAGGCAGCAGCAAAAGCTGGGGACGGTGAACATTAAGCGTATTTAGCAAGGTATCCCGCTCATAAAACAAGGTTACCTGGCTTATTTGCGACGCCAGACAAGCAATCTCCCGATAGGCTTCGCTGTCTTCAAACACTAATAAAAACACTTCTTCTGATTGGCGAACGCCTGCTGGCATAGATACTAAGTGAAACGCCATTTACGGATTGGCAATCCGTTTTTTTCGTGAGATTCACCACTTTTTAAGCTAAAAACACTATGAGGTTGAACGTCGGAATATATGATATGGCGGTTTAAATACCTCATAGTTAGTATAGATATAGCGCAATCCCGAGCCAATAGTGATGATCGTCGTCAACAGCATTAGAAAATAGGGGATGGATTCGGCAAAGACCTGTTTTTTGGCCCGAGGGGTAAATTCTGGGTTTTTGAGGATCTTAAATCCCCGCGCTAAAAGCTCACTAGCAATGGTAATATTTTTTTTGCCTGCCTTACGACCATCTTCAAAGGTCTGCTGGATGTCAATATGAAACGAACGTACAAAAAATATCATTAAAATAAGTACAATGGAAATCATCTGAAAAGCGGTCTTAGCTTTAGCCAGACGGGTAGTACGAATTTCCATACCTTTGCGGATCGCGAGCCACCGCATACCAGTAACCAGCATGTCGCGCCCCAAAATGGTCAGCACCATCCACAGTGGGATCTGCGGGTCTAAATAGAGAAAGACAATCAAAGTGGCCAATACCAAGGCTTTGTCTGCTAAGGGATCAAGAAAACGCCCTAATTTGGTATCCTGATTCCATTTACGCGCCAGATAACCGTCAAAAAAATCAGTAATGGCCGCCAGCAGAAAAACAGCCAGCGCACCTAACCGATAACTGGGGCTTTTAGAAAGCAACAGCCATAAAAAGATGGGAACCAGCGCAATACGCATCATAGTGAGTATATTCGGCAAGTTGAAAATTTCTTTCATAAAGACAATCCCGTAGGCCAGGTTGGATGTTTGCAGCCGGCTGGCAAATAAATTTAGTCCCTGGCTTCTTGCACGATGGGGAATTCCCCATCAGACATACTCGATACTACCGAAACTGCCAGTAAGGCTACCTTTCAGGGACAGCTGCAAGTTGCGATACCGGCATTTGAGGTAGCGCCGGCGGTGATATTCACAATAGCGCAGGCCGGCGAGGCTGTTTCGGGATAACCATCCTCGCCATTTTGTAATACATCCCCAGTCTCACGACGTTTTTTATCGCAGAGGCCAATGATATTATATTCACCAGCTGGCAGGTTCTTGATCACCCCCGCCCCGTTAGCTTTAGTGGCCGCATAGGCCAGCGAAGTGCTTGGATCAAAGGTGAGTCCCGCTGGAATTGCAGCAATATAATTGATGGTATTGCCCCCGGCGACAGTGATACCAGAGACATCGACTGAGCCGCTCTGTGACGGTTTATAAATGCGGGCTGCCAAGGCAATATTTCCACCGAGGCGGCCTGCCTCTACCAAACTGTCATACTGGTGGTTGATAGCGTGATCTGACGGGGCAATAAAATAGACAAAGCTCCCTAATGTTGTACTGGTGCGCACCACATGCCGCATCATATTATTCTTAAAAAAAACACGGGTTTCCAGTACAAATGGTTCTTCATCATTGGGGATATCAAGCACGAGGTTTTTTTTCTCCAGCGGAAACATGAGAGGTACTGAAGAGCCGCCCACTTTTACCTGAAAACGCTCTTCGATATCATAACCAATCACTCCCCTATTTTCAAAGGTAGCAGTGGCATCCGTAATTTTTTCACCAGATAAGGTATTAAAAAAAGCTGCCGGGGTAACAATCACCTTGCGAAAGTACATGGCCAGGTGGTTATAGCGCCCAGCGCGAATATCATAGGCTTTCATTTCAAACCCTTCCCGAAAGAACTGGTTTAATTTTTCCCGACCATTCTGCTCCCGGCAATTTTTCAACGTGCGATTCTGCAGCGCATTGTACTGCGAACAAAGCAACACCCTGTCTTGCGAGATGAACTGCCAGTAATCTTCCGGATCACGCCCTGAAGGTCTGCCATTCCCCCGCGCCAGCCTAATCTCTGCCAGATCAATATACCATTTGAGGTTGGCGGGAGTCTGCGCTTGCGTTTGGCTATGAAATTCACTGCCCGTAAGATCGGTTACCGCTGCGTCATAACCATCGTCATTAAAAAAATTACCCAGCCAATCGGCAGGATCATTGGTTTCATAAGTACCTTTGACGATAAGCTGCAAACGGGTATTGGCCAGACTGGAGAACACCAGCTCGCCAGTGCAGGATGTCACTGCCAGCAATATCAGCACAATAAGGGGGATGGCTTTCTTTCGCATCTTACCTTACCAGATTAAAATTCACCATAAGACCGAATTTTAGCAGATGGCCGTTGACCACCTCAAAGTTGGGATTCTCAGGCGGCGGTTTCAAGTAATCCTCATACACAAAAAAATAATCAATCCGTACTCCAATATTTACCCATTTACCCGCGGGAAACGAGGCCTCAAAACCCAACAAGCCCAACGGATGCCAGTTCTCCCGCTCTTCAGGTTTATTTTTCAAATACATCGCACCTGAACCAACCTTACCGTAAAAAGTCAAAGGCAGGTTTAAGGGAAGCGTATAATTTACCGCACCATACACAGGAACGCTATGCAGTGCTGCCGACCCCCGGCTGTCATAATAACTATAGGATGAGCCAATCTCGGTTCGCCAGGTATCACTGGGCAAATTGAAGCGAAAGAACAGGCCGCCCCCAAGGTTGGTATTCAAAACTTGAGATAAGGCCGTACCCGGCACCGGCGTTACCGGCCCGAACCAGAGCCCTATTTGCGGGCGAAATTTCCAAGCCTCTTCTTCAAATTGGGCTGCCAGTGGGGTAAAAGCGGATGCAAGAAAAAAAATTAACAGACAAAATCGCAACAAAAAACGCATCAGCTAGTAAGTTTCTCCAAGTTTTTCCGGACAGTGGCCTTGAGACTTTCAGGAGCCTGGCTGGCAAGCACGGAATCAAATGCCTTTCTGGCCTTGTCTCGTTTTTCTTGTTTTTCTCTCTCACTGCCGGTTTTAGCCCATTGCAAGTAAGCGACTCCCAGCAGATTGTTGCAATAGGGATCTTCCTGCGCCATACTCGCCGCCCATTCCAGAGCAAACACCGCTTTATCAAATTGACCGGTCGCCAACAGCGCGCGTCCTTCTAAAGTTAAAGCATGCCACTTATCTTCAGGCTTGTCTTGTTCAGCAGAAAATACAGCCTTAGAAGCAGCAAGGTAACGCAGCGCTTCACTATACTGGTTTAATGCCAGTGCGGCGCGTGCTTGCAGGTTAAAATAATGCGCCGGAATTCTGACGCCGGCAGCTTTCAGCTTACCCTCCCCCTGCTTTAACAGAGCAGCCGCTTTGCTCGCCAGACCCTTTTCTAAGTACATAGACGCGAGAGCGGTGTAGGCTGCCGGTTGTTCAGGGCTAATCTCAAATAGTTTGCTAAAATGAATTGCGGCAGTATCGTAGTTACCCAACCGCCAATGGTTGTGCCCCGCCAGCATCCGCAGCCTGAAATCTTGAAAATTCGTTTTAATCACATGC
>CALHRC010000212.1 GCA_938038265.1 uncultured bacterium | reverse complement strand
GCTCGAATCCCGGCGATCCAGCTAATACCGGAAGGGGAATTCCCCTTCCGGTATGGAAATCCATACCTCTGTTCCGGAATTCCTGAACCAGGGCAGAGCCGGGGGTAGCGGAAGACCGGCAGGCCATGGCCAGGTTCGAGGGCTACCGAGAACCGTTGCGGTGCTTTAGCGCCGCAGGCCATGGCCGGTGTCCCCTACGGGGACAGCCGGGCTGCAGCGAGGGGGCTTAAGCCCCCACCTTTACTTTATAATGGGGAATTCCCCAGCAATTCAGTAATTTCTGAACTTCAAGGAAGCGCTGGTGGCATTTAAGTTCGCCCCGCAAAAGGATCGCTTGTAGCTGCTCATACCATGAATTTGGTTGACAGCATAATGACCTTTATAGGCCTGCTTTATTAACCGGTTGGTTAACAATACCCGGTATAATAGGGGCCTGCACACCAAGCTTGCCCCAAAGAGGTTCAGATGCGAACAAATATTTCTGTGCTTGTGCTGTTGACGACACTGTTTCCACTGCGCCTGGTCGCGCAAGAAGAAGTGACACAGGAGCCCGCAATAGTGATCCAAGGGGTTCGGTTTACGCTAGATCAGGCAATTGATTATGTCTTGCGCAACAATCTTACTTTGCAGGCTGCGCGTTATGACGTAGTAATGAGTGACACTGGCGAGAAAAAATATGAAAAGAAATTCGCGCCGGTTATCAATGGCGAAGGTCGCTATACCCGCACGGTAAACCCCATCAACCTGCAGACCGCATTTGGTAATGAATCGCAGCAGATGGATCTATCGCTCTCCGTTTCAAAACTGTTCACTAGCGGCACTATGGTCACCGCCGGTGTGAGGGATACCTTTTTTGAAGTGCTCAACGCGCCGGGCTTCAACAATGGTCTGATTCGCATCACGCCAGACCCCGGTTTTCATAAGCCAGCCCTATTTGTCACAGTACAGCAAGAATTACTGAAGAACTATTTTGGTTACAGTGACCGTCGCCAAATGGAAGTAATGAAAAGCCAGGGTTTGGCGCAGCGCAGTGCCGCCATCAACTTGCTTTCGCAGTTAGTAGTACAGGTGCTGGTCGATTACTGGCAGGTAACGGTACAGGCGTCGGCACTTGAAAACGCGATTTTGGAAGAGCGATCCACCCGCAATGTGAGAAATATTGTAGCCAACAATACCCGTCTGGGCTTAGCGGAAAATTTTGAATTGAACCAGTATAATTCGATGCTGGAAAATGCCATTGCCAAGCGCAAAATTGCCGAGCAGCAGCTCATTGACGCCCAGCGCAAGATGCTGCGCTCAATAAATATGCCGCCCGATACCCGCATTGAAGGTATTACAGAATTGGTAGATACCTTACCTGCCGATTTAGAGCCAGAAAAAGCACTCAAGGCAGCCTTTCAGAAACGTGTGGATTATCTCAATGCGAAGCAAGCCTTGGAGCGTGCCCGTCTGCAGCTTGAAATTGAGGAGAATAACGCGCTACCATCTCTGACGGCAAGTTTCTCGCTTACCACCCAAGGTCAGAATCAGGTTCTGTGGCCCGCCCTGGCAAATACCGGGACCCTCGATTTTCCCATTTGGGCTGTTGGGGTGAAGATGTCATACCCTCTGTGGGATGAAGAGATCCGCGTGAATACACGCAATGCCCGCTTTGCCATAACACAAGCGAAAATGCAACTTGAAAATCTGACTAAAGAAATTACTGATGAAGTGACAAGTCGCTTGGAGTCGGTCAAAATGTTGCATCACGTATTACAGAATTCCCGCCAGGCGGCGCGAGAAGCTGAGCTTTACTACGAGCGCCTGCTTGTAAGGGTGCGGCAGGGAAAGTTTAATTCTGTGGCCGTAAAACAGGCTTTGGATAATCTCGTATTACTCAAACAGAAAGAGCTTGAGGCCAGAGTAAACTATAACGTGGCATTACTACAGTTTGATCTCGCCAAAAACGAGGTGTTTGAACGCTACAATGTTGATGTTGAAAAATATCTTAAAGATATAAAATAATCTTAAAATGGATGGCGGTTTTAGAATCTGCTGCCATCTTGAAAGTAAACCTATTACCGGTGGTACTGTGGCGAAACCAAGCCACTTAAACCATAACTTTTCAGCGCAGCCAGCTGCTCGTATTCCTGCAGGTACGGCCAACTGGAATATCCTATGCCAAAGTCATCTATAACTACGGGAAAGCCATTTTCTATACAACGATATCTCCAAACATGGGTTACAGCAGCTTAAAAGAGCTCGCGCTCCAAAATCACAGTTTAAGGTCACAGGATGGGATATTGTACTTGTTGGTTAGGGAATTTAAGTCAGCTAAAAAACCCGGATATTCGATCTGCCGGCGCACCAGGTTAGAACTGACTGCCAGATTATAAGCTGCAGTCTGCTGGAATTTCAGTAAATCCTGCAAATCATGTTTTATGGCCATTTGCGAATGGTTAAAATTAAGGATGTTGATATACCCGCGGGGTAAAGGTAGCCGGTACAAGATAACCTCGTGGGGTATTAGCGCATCAGGGCTTCGGTACCAACAATTCTGCTATTGGTAGTTCATAGACAGGCTGGTACAATAGGTAAAATTCGTTGTTATTTAATGACTGTTTGAGTTCAGGTTCCAACTTATGCCGCCTGGGGGATGGTTTTTTGATGGGGAATTCCCCATCTGGTATGGAAATCCATAGTACAGCTACGGAATTCCTGAACGTGGCTTTCTTTGATTTGGTATGGAATTCCATACCACTGTTCAGGAATTCTAAGAACAAAGGAAAAGCCGGGGGGTAGCTAAAGGCCGGACAGGCTCCAGCAAGGTTCGTATAGGGTGGGCCGCAAGCGGCCACCCCCTACGGGGACAAACCCGGCCGCAGCAAGGGGGCTTAAGCCCTCCTACTTTACTTTTTTTGATGGGAAATTCCCCATAAGCTACGGAATTATTATAGCAGAAATGTTACTTATGTGCTATGGAATTCCATAGCAAAAAAAAAGTTCAAATTCTCTGCAAATTTTCAGTGATCCGGCGGGTATATATCTATAGAGAATATGAAATACAGAAGCAGACCAGATAACACCAAAAGAAAAATTTCCCATGTGTGGGAAGTCCACTTAGCGCCTGAAACCGTAAGCCAAATTCGAGATTGCGCCGGATATTATCGCAGTACCATGTCCTGGATAGTGCGGTTTTGCGTTCTTAAATTGGCACGCAAACGTCGTCTTTCGTTAACACATGCGCAAGATATGGCGTTGGAAATCAAAGAAAAGCTATCCGAGTTAAAAACCAAGGGCAAAAGTACCCAAAGGTTTATCCTTTGCCTTTACGGAGAAGACGAGCGGATTTTAAGGACAATGGCCATAAAAACAGGTCTTACGGTTTCGATGATAATTCGCATTGCACTGGCGCGGTACTTAGGGCAGCTAAGCAGGAGAATAATTCCTGAATGGAGATTTTTCTGGTTCGGTATCAAGCTATGCCAGTTCTATAGGATTTTTCAGAGCTACAAAAATGGTCTTGTTGTTATGGAATTCCATAACTTAAAACCATTCAATCCCGACGATTACTGGAAGCCACCTCCGGGACCTCTACCCAAATTCCTGACAACTACCCTAAAAAATGCGAACTCTTTTTCTACCACCAACGTCAAATATACAAAAGGAAAGCGCTGACCAAGGTCTCGCAATCCACAGCGGAAAACTTCTTGACCGCAAACAGTTATTCTGACAAATGTTAGAATGACTAATAACAATCTTTAGGAGAAACAGATGAAGAAACTTTATCTTGCATTGGCTGTTGTCTTCTCCCTGGCCCTTGTGGCCTGCGGCGGAAGCGCATCATCCAAATCACAGCTCAAAGGGGATCTGGATGACTTCGTGTCTGAAAAATGGCTCGATGAAAACACTTTCCAGGTTCGTGCGATAGGTGCCCCCGCACCCGATGCCAAAGGCTTTGTCCGCAGAAGAACCCAGTCTGAGGAAGCAGCTCTGCTGGCAGCCCAGAAACGAGTCATCGAACTCTGCGTTGGCGCTGAAATTAAAGGTGCTTCAGGGTCAGACAGTGGTGAATCTACTGGTATTGCCATTACCAAAGAATTTGAAGGCGTCATGAAAGGTGGTGCTGTTGTTCGCAAAAGTTTTGATGCTGACGATAACTGTGAAATTACCTATCGCGTACAAAGTAAAAACTTGAAAAAACAGTGCGAAACTATGGCCGCTAAAAAAGACTTCCGCTAATAAGTGATCTAAGTCTTAACTAGAGAAGCGGGGTGCAACCCCCCGCTTTTTTTATCCGGCGACTTTCAAGCCGCTTACTAACAGGTCCGGCACCTTGACCGATGAAAATGAATCCGAATAACTATCAGAATAGTGGTGGATGGATGTTAATAAATCAAAAAAATTACCGTTTATGGTAATGCGATCCACAGGTTGAACCATCCGCCCATGCTCCCATAAAAAACCCTGAGCGCCAATCGATATTTCCCCCGAAACCGCAGAACAGCCGGAGGCGCCTTCCAGTTTTTCGATTTGGAGCACTTGTTTTTCCATTTGCTGCAGGTCGCTTATTTTTGCCTGCCCGACAGGCACGACCAGATTGGCAAAAGCAGTCCCCACCCTGCCGCTGTACCCACGGGAAGCATTACCGGTAGGCTCTACTTCGGCGCGGTATGCTGATTCCAGGTTATGCAGAAAGGAAACAAACCTGCCATCCTCAATTACCTGAATTTTGCGTGCTGGCACGCCTTCACCATCAAACAGCATGGAGCCGGGCGCTTCAGGTATAAACGGGTCACTTACGAGGTTAAGATCTTTGACGGCGATTTCGTCTCCCAGGCGGTCTTTCAGGCGGGACTGGCCTTTTTGGGCTAAGTCGGCGAAAAAGATTGAAGAGAACATGCCAAAGAGTTGGGAGGCGACCCGGTTGGTGAGTAGCACTGGGTAGTCGCCTGAGGGTATCGGCCGGGCATCGAGCAGCGAAATAGCTCGTTCCGCTGCTGTTTGGGCCATATAGTCGCTATCAAAATTAAAACTACGCGCTCCGTTGGAATAGACGCCCATTTTCCTGTTATTTCCGGAATGAGCGACGACTCCCAGGCCGGCGCTGACAGATGCGCTTTTTTTTTCGAGGTGTACTCCTTGGGAGTTACGGATAATGAAGCGGCTGGTGGAGCGGCTGGCGCCGAGGTAGGGGATATTTTTGATGCGGGGGTCAAGGGTTTTGGCTTTTTGTTCGAGTTCAAGGCAGAATTTCTTCATCTGCTCAAAGGTCACCTCTTCAATGGCCGGGTCATAGCTATGGATTTCCATACCAGCAAGGGCAGCGGGCTCCGGCAAACGCAAATGAAGCTCTCCCGTCAGGTATGAATTCTCCAGCGCAGCCGCTATCGTTAAATCCAGAGCCTCAATGCTGTATTTCTCACAGTAGGCATACCCCGGATGATTATCCCGGAACAGCCGAATACCAATCCCCCGGCTAACATTAAGTTCGGTTGTCTTGACTTTGCCTTCATAGACTTCCAGACCAGCGCTTTCAGATTCTCCGGCAATGGCATCAAAAGCCTCTACCCCAGCAGCTTTCAGCCGTAAGCTGACATAATCCAGGGCTTCCTCTGCTTTCAACGGCCACCTACCAAAATACTGTCCACTTTGAGAGAAGGCTGCCCAACCGTGACCGGGATATAGCCGGATGCAGCCCCACAGGTACCAGCCGCCAGTTCGAGATCATCAGAAACCATGGATATCCGCATCAGCGTTTCATGCCCACGCCCAATGAGCGATGCACCACGCACGGGTTCGGCAATTACGCCGTTACGAATCACATAACCTTCCTCAACAGCAAAATTAAATTCCCCTGTGGCTGGGTTAACCGACCCGCCACCCATTTTTTTAGCGTAGAGACCATAATCGACGCTAGCAATCATATCATGAAACTTATGTTTGCCGGCTGCGATGTAAGTATTGCGCATACGGGCGACCGGGGCGTAGCGGTAAGATTGCCGGCGCGCACTACCTGAAAGCGGCGCCCCTGTTTCTTTGCTGCCAACACGATCACTGAGGTAATTTTTCAAAATACCATTTTCAATGAGGATGGTTTTCTGGGCAAGGGTTCCTTCATCATCGCGCACGATCGATCCCCAAGCATTATCGACGGTACCGTCGTCAATGGCAGTCACGCTTTCATGGGCGACCTGTTGCCCTATTTTATCGGTAAAAGGCGACGCCGTGCGGCGGATGGCTTCAGTTTCTAAGGGGTGTCCGCAGGCTTCGTGAAAGATTACCCCGCCGAAACCATTGCCCATCACCACGGGAATATTACCACCTGAGATATAGCCAGCGTCGAGCATCAATAAAGCACGCTCTGCAGCAGCACGAGTCACCGCTTCAATATCAATTCTTTCCAGCACTTCAAGGCCTCCCTGGTAGCCTGGTCCCTCTGTGGCAACAAACCGTTCGGAGAGGTGTTCTGCAGTAACGGAAACATGGGTGCGCAACCTGCGGCGCTCTTCGGTATGGTATAACCCTTCACTGTTGATCAACGTAATTAAGCTGTTCGTCTCAAGAATCTGGGCGCTCACCTGCACCACACGATTAGAAAGCGATCGGGCAATTCTATCCGCCCGGCGCAGAAATTCCGCTTTTATAGTCTGCGAACCGGGCCTAACGGCGCTCTCTCGCCAACCAGGATTTTTTACATCTGGTAATATTACAGTTCGCGCCGAGGTTTTGCCAAAGCGGGTTGAAGCCAAATTGCGAATTAGGCGGATGAGGTGCTCTATATCATCATTGCTGGTATGCGTATAGAGGATGTCGGTGCCATAGACCAGTCGTAAGCCGATACCGTAATCGAGCCCTGAAACGGCAGACTCAATTTTTTGGTCCCGGAAAGTAATGGTTGAGTCTCTCGTCTCTTCAATAAATATTTCGGTCAGATCGGCACCGGTATCGGCGCCGGCCTGCAAAATAGCATGGGCCTGTTGTTCGGTCATAAGCGTTTATCGTTTCTACAATACTCAAACATGGCCTGACTGACCCCATTTTCTTCAATAATCTCCTTAAAGAGTTCCAGGCTTGGCCTGGGGATTCTTTGAAATTTTTTAAGGTAATCTACTTTCACAAGACCAAAGCGGGCTTCAAAGCCCTCGGCCCATTCAAAGTTATCGACCAGTGACCAAAACCAATAGCCCCGCACATCGGCACCATCGCGAATAGCCAAGGCCATTTCCCGGATATGTTCGACTAAAAACCTCTGCCGCAGTCTGTCATCATCGGCAGCGTCTGCCGTACCATTTTCCAGCACATAGATGGGCAGGCCATAGCGACGCGCCGCTTCAGTTAGCACAAGATAAAAGCCATGCGGGTAGATGGCCCAGTCGAGATCATTCCGCAATTCATCTGAGGCAGGGTCATTCATCAGCACTTCAAATTTCATGGGACGCAATACATTAGTTTTGAGATAAAAGCGGCCATAGTAATTGATTCCAAGATAATCCAGGGAATCTTTCAAACCGGGGATGGTTTGTTTGAACCGGGAGCCCGACATCCTAAAGACGCCAGTCTTAAACGCATCGCAGAAATCCCACATAAAGGCCTGCTCCACCATTCGGGCGGTCAGTCGGTCAAGGCCATGCCAGTTGCGTAGGGGTTCAAAACGTCGGGTATGCTGGGTAAATCCTACTTCAATTTTTTTATTGCGCGCGGCGGCATCTTGTTTGAGAATCTGCCAGGCGGCAACATGAGCTTCAAGCATTCTGACTGCCAGCGGGGCCGCCTTTACCGGATCCCGGCGCAATTCATTTGGCGGAAAAATCCCCTCAAGATAGCCATTGTAGATATAGACCATGGGTTCATTCAAGGTACACCAGTGGTCAATGTCACCGCCAAACTCATGGGCCACCGCTTGCACAAAGTGCGAGAACAGCTCAATGGCGTCGTCGCGCTCCCAACCCTTGTAGCCATTGCGCTCTTGCCAGAACCATTGCGGCGAAGAGAAATGGAACAAAGTGACGGATGGTTTTAAGTTATTACGCTTACATGCTTTGAGAATATTACGATAGTATTCAATACCTTTCTTATCGGGTTTCGACATCCCCTCTTTAGGAAAGAGGCGCGCCCATTCAATAGAAAACCGATAGGAGTTATGACTGTATTTTGCTGCCAGGCTCAGATCTTTGGCGAATAATCTGTCGTAATCGGTTTTCTTGCGCAGCACTTCAGCGGGATAATTGCCCAGGTTATGGATATGCCCCGGCTTAGCTTTGCCACGCCCTAAAGAGTCAAATTTTTTTTCTTTAACTACCCGTTTTTCAAAAGCAGTCCAGTCAGTGGGTGTTTGGCTTTCAATTTGTTGGGCAGCGGTAGCAGTACCCCATAGAAATTTTTTGGGCAGTGAAATTTTTCCCTTATCTTCGGGAAAACTAATAAAAATTTTTTCGCGTTTTCTACCAGTAACGGGCAGAAAAAAAAGAGCCGCAGCAACAACTATTAAGCCACAGATAATGTACCACATAATTGACAATAGCGAGAGCGCGCCGCCATGTCAATAAAAACAATTACCAACAGAAACTGTAGCCCTCGAACCTGGGCCTGGCGGGGTTCTGCTACCCCCGGCTTTTTTTATTGTTCTTAAAATTCCATAACATTGGTATGGAATTCCATAGTACAAAGGTAAAATCCTTGTTCTTAGAGTTCCTGAACACTGGTATGGAATTCCATACCGGATGGGGAATTCCCCACCAAAAATGTGACATAATGCAAATTTTTAGTAACTAAAAAACCAAGGGGTAAAGCGGAATGGTTTGGGGCCTACTACGGCAGCTACACTGTTCTTAAATTTCCATAACATTGGTATGGAATTCCATAGCACAAAGGTAAAATCCTTGTTCTTAGAGTTCCTGAACACTGGTATGGAATTCCATACCGGATGGGGAATTCCCCACCAAAAATGTGACATAATGCAAGTTTTTAGTAACTAAAACCCACAAGAGGGCGGAATAGATCCCTATGAGACATAATTCAGCTTTTGGGTTAACCCTTCGGTGGATTGCGTGGGGGATTACCAGAAACTTTCAATACAGGCCCGGATACGAGAGACGCCTTTTTCGATCTGCGCCATGGATGTCGCATAACTGATGCGAAAACCGTTTTCATAGCCAAAGGCCGAGCCCGGCACCACGGCAACAAGGTGTTCTTTCAGCAATACCGAAGACAAAAGTTTGCCGGGATCTTTCTCTTCAGGATGTTCTGCCATCAGCCGCTTGAAACCGGGGGCCTCAAGCAGACCAGAAATATCGGGAAAGACATAGAAAGCCCCTTCGGGCATTGGTACCTTCAAACCGCGGATCGCTGAAAGCTCTTTGACAACATAATTTCTTCTTTCAACAAACGCTTTTTTCATCTCTTCAATAAAACTTTGGTCGCCGTTCAACGCGGCTTCACCGCCCTTTTGCGCAAAAGAATTGGCGTTTGAGGTACTCTGCCCTTGTATGGTATCCATTGCTTTGATGATCTCAGTCTGTTCGCTGGCCGCATAGCCCAGACGCCAACCGGTCATCGCATAAGCCTTTGACATGCCATTTACGATGACAGAGCGGGAGCGCAAAGCAGGCGACACCATGGGCAAATTAAAGAAAGGGATGCCATCATACATTAGTTTTTCATAGATATCATCTGACACAATAAGGATATCGGGGTATTTCTCAAGCACCGCGGCGAGCGCTTTTAATTCGGTTTCGGTATATGCCGCGCCTGTAGGGTTGGATGGAGAATTTATCAGAAAGACTTTTGTTTTAGGAGTAATTGCTTGTTCCAACTGCTGCGGCGTAATCTTAAAATTCTGTTCAATGGGCGCCTGTACCAGAACAGCCTTTCCTTCGGCTAAAGTAACAATATCCTTGTAGCTGACCCAATAGGGGGCGGGAATAATCACCTCATCGCCGGGATTCATAATTGCCATAAAAAGATTATATAGCACTTGTTTACCGCCAGTACTGACAATTACTTGTTCCGGCTTGAAGGTCAGAGCATTTTCCCGCTGGAATTTATCAACAATCGCTTTTTTGAGAGAGGGAATCCCAGAAACCGCTGTATATTTTGTCTGCCCGGCCTGCAGGGCGGCAATAGCCGCATCTTTTATGAACTGCGGGGTGTCAAAATCAGGCTCACCGGCGCCAAAGCCGACCACATCTTTGCCCTCTGCTTTAAGAGAATTTGCCAGAGCAGTAATCGCCAGCGTTGGCGAAGGTTCTATGACATCCAAGCGTCGGGCAACATAAGATTTCATGCAGACATTTTCCGAAAATTTGACCGCACGACAAACTGATTTTTACCACTCGAGCAAAACCCGACCATGACTTTTAAGCCAATGCTCCGCCGTTTTGTATTCCGGGTACAACTCAGCGACTTTCGACCAAAAATCCCGAGAATGATTGGGATACATCGTGTGAGCCAACTCATGGCAGACGACATAGTCAATCACATGGGCAGGGGCTTGCAACAACCGCCACGAAAAATTTAATCTGTTGCGCGAGCTGCATGATCCCCAGCGTTTACGGGCACTGGTAATAC
>CALHRC010000211.1 GCA_938038265.1 uncultured bacterium | reverse complement strand
CGTCAGTTTGTTTGGTGGTTGTCAGATAGACAATACTGCCCGAAACTGTGGCAGCATTTACGGTGAGCCCTCCACCGCCGGTAATCGCATAGTTAGCGGTATTCCCCGCGCCATTGCTACCGCTGCCGGGGGTAGGGTCATGAGAGAAAGTCAGTTTTACATGGTAAGCGCCATCTGTTTCAGCACTTACTACATTAAAAGCAGCAGGTAGAGTAGTTGCCGAAACCTGAGCATAATAGGCTACATTGCCCTGTTCATCGCTTACCCGCACCCGAAAATAATAGGTGGTGTTGGGCCAAAGGCCAGTTACGCTGCGGTTGGTTATCCCAGGGGCATTGGTGTAGGTCACCGTAAACGTATCGCAGCCGGTAGCTGTGGTAGCCTGACAAATTTGGTAGCTCAGGTTATTGCTGCTGGTTTGGTTGTCGGTGGCAGCCGTCCAGCTAAGGTCAATTTGCGTACTGCTCATTACAGTAGCGCTAGCCGTGCCGGGCACCGGAGCGGTAGTATCGGCCGGAACGTTAATAAGTAGTTGGTCAAAATAAACTTGATCACTGCCATTAGAGCAACTGCCACATTCGCCACCGGTGGCCCGCCGCGCCCGCAGCCCTACTTTTACAGATAGGGCATTTGCGGGAGCAGTGGCACTATATTCACGCAATAGCCAAGAATTTTGAGGGGATATCGTACTCTGGCTCTGGCTGGCATAGCTGGGGCTGTCTGAGCAGTCTTCGGTAGTAAACCAGTGTAAGCGGATGGCACTATTGACAAAAGAGGCATTACTATTACTACCCGGGGCAAAAACACGCACTTGGGCGGTAACCACACTGTTAGCCGCAATAGGCAAGCAAGCTGTGGTGGCTTCGCGGCCGCTAATATCGGTGGTTAGGCTATTA
The DNA here is from genome assembly GCA_938038265.1 of uncultured bacterium. Classification (GTDB taxonomy): domain Bacteria; phylum Spirochaetota; class Leptospiria; order Turneriellales; family Turneriellaceae; genus CALHRC01. Next base: position 8,143 of record CALHRC010000211.1, on the reverse strand, counting down.
AAGTGCATATACTTTTCCCCATGAAAAGCGCTGTTGTTTGTGTCAATAACCATAGAACCTGATGTGTTCATGGCCCAATTGGTCGTGTTTTGCTCAAACGAGCCATTTAAGTTAAGCGCTGTAAAATTGGGGGGGGGTGAACTTAAGGTTAAGGTGCCATCCCCACTAACTATGTTGGTAATGGTGATAGGGTAAGTGTTGCCTGGGGTTTGGGCATCAGTGGTTAGCATAATCCGTGTAGTGTCTATTTGTTGGGCACTTAAGACAGTAAGCCCTGTGATAGTATAATTGCCTAAGTTCAATGCGCCATGGGTTGAACTATCGGCTAAGGGTGGCAGGGAAAAAGTAAGCCAGACGGAGTTGTTCAGCCCCCCCCTAATGGAACTTATAGTAAAAATGGGGGTAGTAAAGCTGGTGCTAACCGGTGGGGCCGCATTATCGGTAAAGCGTGTTAAGGCACTGTTTAAGGTAATGGTGTAGTTAGTACCGCTGGTTTGGCTGCTAGTGGTTAGGGTAACAGTGTTTTCGGTCAACACGGCAGAGCTAACGGTAAGAGCGGGGGCAAAGGTGTAGTTGCTAGGGTCTTCTGCTGCACTGCGCTGGGGTGGCCGGCTAAACTGTAAGGTTACCGTATTTAAATCAACAAAAGAGGCCGAGACAGTATAGGGTTCCACGACAGAGCTGGAGTCTTGGTTGCTACCCACATCACAACTATCCGCACCCCAGTCACTGGCAGCATCCTGGTCCTGGAAGGCAGTATTAACACCAGTGTTTTTACGTATAAGGCACTGGCTGCTACTAGCCCATGCAGAGTTAACTAGGTCACTGTAAGCCACCTCACTGCCATTGATTTTCCAGCGACCAGAAAGGGCAGCCTCTTTTACCCGTGCCGCTTGGCCGGTGCCAAAAGCACCATCCGCATAGGCCATGAAATCTTGGCTATAACCTAAGGGGTCAATAACTTCTATGGATCCCTTGGTGCTAGTCAGCGAATTGGTATTATCAGCCGTGGTAAAAATGTCATAGCCACTGGTAAAGCCTTCATCGCTGCTGCTGTTGGGATTGCCGGCTGTCTCGGATGTACCAGCTACCTGCAAGTGATAGACAAGTATATCCCCCACACTAAACGTACCTAAATCAGGTAAAATAGCTTCGCGCAAGGTACTCGTGGAACCATAAAATTGCAGCTTAAGGCCAGTGAGGCTGCCCGCAGAGATGACGCGAAACTCCACCCGATCTTTTACCCCACTTCTTTTTAAGTCCGTTTCGGTAATTTGTAATTGTGCCCACGCAGGATTGCTTACGGTTAGGTTGTGGGTATAAGTGTCCCCTAAGTTATTGCCCTGTAAATCTTGTACGGTATTTTGTACAGTAATAGTTTTGCTGCCAGTGCCTGAAAAAGTCACTAAAAAATTTGCTGTGCGACCATTGTTACTAAAACCAATAAAAGCATCCACCGTGCCGCCCGTTAGGGTAATGCTGCTGGTGCTAAAAGTAGTGTCTTTCATAATTTTACTAAAAGTCACCGCTACTTGCCTTGCATAGGGGGGGATGTTGCCCCCCTCGGGTGTCACCGAAACCACCGTGGGTGGGGTAGTGTCAGGTACCGTATTGCTGTTCTGGTGACCAGGGGAGGCAAAGGTGTAGTTGCGAAAATCTGCTGCCACCTGGGTGTTTTCAGCAATGGTATATTGGTTGCTCTGCCAGTTGTTCGTATTGGTCCCCGGCTGGCTGGGGCTAATGCGCTCCATACTGCGGAAAATACGGTTCGTATTGTCTGACATGCCGGTAGTTGAAGTAAATTTTGTGGCATTTTGGTTAAATTTAACTCCCGGGTTCACCGTATCCACCACAGTACCGGTAAAATTACTATCTTTAGACCAAGCGCTCGCTGTACTGTCACCATCCGTTAAGCGACACTCCAGCGAAGTGTCGGTTATGGCAAGCTTGCTCGTAGTATAGTGGGCCATTTCATGGGCTTTATCTGAATTGCGGGCCACCACAAAATAACCGCCCGGTGGTATCTCAGCGCCTGCGGGAAAGACAAAATGCGCATTGACATTGGTGCTGCCATTGTCGGTTGTGCAGGCAAAGCGCCAGTTCGAGACATTTATGGTTGTGGTGGGGGATGGATTGTAAAACTCGACAAATTCATCATTGCTAAAGCGCTCCCCAGAATTGTTCATACTACCCATCCAGCCAATTTCGTTAATGACAATTTCGCGGTTATTGGGTGTGGTAATGTTGGTTGGCGTAATACTTATGGGCTGGCTTTGGGCCTCAAGCTGTACAAAGAGTTCCCGGGCCCGCCGTACTGGTAAAGGCCCTTTTAATACTAACAATACACTGTCATCGGAACTATTAGCCCGACTGCGCAGGGAGCCACTGAAAATAGCAACCCGCTCTTCCATAGTGCCCGCATCTAAAATAATAAAGTTAAGTGAGGGGGTAACGCGCTGGTTAAAATACTGCCTTACGTTCATGGCGCTGCCGACAAATTGCTGTATTTTACTATTGGGGGCAAACAAGGCTTGGGTTGAAACAATCATTTTTATGGGGATATTGCGGTTTAAACGCCGGCTAATAACGGTAGGCAAATCACGTTCTGCTCGGGTACTGGTGGTCTCAAAACCGGTAGTATAAATTTCAATCGACTGTGTAGCATCGTTAAGCTCAAGTGCTAAAACATCCATGGGGTTTTCTTGGGGCCCCCAATAAATCCCTACCACCTGGTTTAGCACGGCATATTTTGTGGCAAAATCCAGTTTGCCCTTGCCATAGCCAAAAAGGCCTTGCGAGAGCATATTCATTTCTTTATGTATTTCACGGGCTATACCATATTGGTCACCGTGCATCAAAAAAGCCATAGTGGGGATGGTTTCTAACAGCTCCCGCTCTATACCACTCGTTGCAAAAAAATTCTTTTTTTCATCCACCGAACACCAGGTGTAATAGACGCGGCCATCCCCCCGGTTACCAAAAAGTAGCTTGTTTTCTTGCTTAAAGTCTCGGGTGGTCGAAAACAGGCCAGAGGCCGCTAAAGCCTGCGCGCCACTGTCAGCTTGCCGCATATCTTCATCAAAGGCAATCCGTACCCTTATGTTGCGGTCAGCAGCTTTGGCCAATAGGGCGTTTAAGATGGTCGGTGATTCCAAGCGGTTAAAGGCACAGTCAATAGAAAAGGTAGCACTGTTGAGAATTTTGTTTAGCTCGTCAATAATACCGCCATCGCTGTGGTTAACAGGATCACTTACTAAAATATGAAATGCATCATGAGAAGGGGGCGGCTCTGAAAAAGGATTTCGCGAGCCACAATAACCCAGCGCTGCTAAGGCGACAAACACTAACCACCGTAATTTCATACTACTACCCTATTTACTTAAGACGATGAAGGTAAGCCTTGCGTAACACGTTTTTCATAAGCACTGCGCAGTCGTTTTACCTTTTCATCGCCAGCATAGATCTCTTCTGCTTCTATAATATAGCGTTCTGCTAATGGTAAATCACCCATAGCTAAAGCAATATCTGCCATGTTAACTAAATTTTTTAACTGCTCGGGTTCCCGCAAATAAAGCAACTCACCTAAGGTCAGGGCGCGCATAAAGTCACCCATGAGTTTGCGTGTAAAGGAAGCTAAATAAATAATTTCATTATTGCGCGGCGCAAGTAAATGTAGGCTTTCTGCCAACTGGGCGGCTGCTTTCAGCTGTTTCTTTTTAATGAGGCGGCGCAGCTCTTCCGTTAGGCTTTTGAGGGGATCTCCAGCCATGGATAGTACGGTAGCCACCGCTTCTTCTAAGCCCGCAGTGCCTGCTTGGGCTTTAGCAATAACATCGTGAAGGCCCGCTTCAAGGGTTTCATAGTGCGGGCTGCTTTCTTCCGCGGTTTTACCGCCATGGTACTCTATTTTGAGCAGTGATAAATCATCGGTAAGGGCCCCACTGTTTTCAATTTGTTGCTTTAGGGCTGTTAAATCCCCCCGGCTTTTTTCTACATGGGTTAAAAATAAATTTTCATCTTCATTTATGACGCGGCCGCTGGTTGCATCTTCGCTAATGACAATGTCATCGCGGCCATCCGAGCCAGCAATAATCATGTCACCGGGATATAATTTTAAGGTAAGGATTTTTAGCTGCCCGCGAACACCCACGGTACCAAGTTTACGCAGTAGCAGTTCTTGCTCTATAAAAGAAGCTTTGCCATCACGGTAGAGTACCGTAAAAGGATGTTCGGCGTTCATGTAAAACATGGTCCCCGTAAGATCGTCAATAACCCCCATAACTACCGAGACCATCATGGAGCCATTAAAACTTTCAAAAATGCGGTTTAATTCAACAAAGGCGTCGCGAAGCCACTGTTCGGGGTAGAGATCAGCCATACGTTTAGACATGCGGGTGCGCTCTAAAATAGCCGCCCATACCGAGCCCAATACCAACACGCCCCCCGCCCCTTGCATCGATTTACCCATAGCATCGGCATTCATAAAGACAGTAACGGGGCGACCACGTAAGAGGAGGGAGTCAGCCACACAGAAATCCCCCCCAATGCGCTTATGCCATTTTTTAAAAGTAAATTCTTTTTTCTGGTAAATTAAGCTGTCAACCTGTAGGGTTGAGCTATTTACTTTGTTAACGGTAAGGGCATCCGTGAGTAAGGATGTTAAAAAGTAATCGCCATCCTGCTGTTCTTTGAGGGCTCTTATCTGTTGTAATGATTCATTTAGTTCGGCAGTGCGCTCGGCAACTTTCTTTTCGAGGTTGCGGTTGAGATCTTCCACCTCGTTATGGACGCGTACAAACTTATTAGCTAAAATTAATGCCAGGGTGATAATAAAAAGGAAAAAAGCATACCCCGCAACCCGCGGTAAGTTGATAATTTGCCGGTTGCTCATCGTATCTACTACCGCCGCAGCAATCATCACTAAAATACCAGCTAACATAATCCAGGCATCGAGATTTTTCTTGTATAGCTGGTAACCCACCTGAATTAAAGCAGCTAACACAATTAAAGGAAAGCATATATTTAAAGTAATTTCATTGTTTACTTTGTCCCATAACTGTACATTGGAGCTTAAAAGCACAATGCACATCACAGCTAACATCCCTAAGATGGGTAAGGCACTAAAAATATCTATCCCAAGAAAAAATTTATTTTTGGGGGGGATAAAATACGTGCGGATAAAAATAAAAAACATCGGCAACAATAATTGCAGCATAACATATTCTGTTTTTTTCATGGGATAAAAAGGTAAACCTAACTCATGCTTAAGCTGGGTACGCAAGGACTGGTAACCGACCAGCACCAGCGCAAACAGGGCAAAAGCTAAATTAGCCCTCTCTTGCGGGCGGCGAAGGAACAAAAACAGAAAGTAAAGGGCTACCGTCGTATAGCTGGCCAGAAGCAGCAGATCCACCAGCATTTTCATCGAACGTTCCCGGCTCATGAGTACCGACGGGCCAATGCTTATTTCATCCGAGATAGGACCAATTTCCTTGTCAAAGTAAGCTTCTACATGTAATAACAAAACATTGAGTTGCCCCGGACGCAACAAGCGCCCGGGGATTTCATATAAGCGAATTTTATCATAGGATTGTGGTTTGTCCGCGCCAAATTGCCCGCTCTCACCAATCAAAACTCCGTTAAAATAGGTTTTATCGCGGTCAGTGATCACTCCTAAACGCAAGGCGTAATTTTGCTGGGGGTTGTTAGTCACATAAAAAGTTTTTAAAAACCAGGCCCGCTTCTGCCCAGTGGGAATAATCCCTCTACTTGTCAAATTGGCGGGTAGGTTCACTGCCTGCCATCCATTGCCGGGCATGTCGAGATTATCTATCTTTCCCTGGCGGATATTTCTGCGGTCAGCAGAGAGTAAAGCTTCACTAAATAAAACCGGGTCGATATCCTGCAGGGTGCACCACCAAGTGTGTTCGTTGTCTGGCTCCAGGGATTTTTTGTCATTTCCCAAGGATAGTTCCTGGATATGGTAAGTTTTTTTCTCCGTAACCGGGTACAAAGACAGCCAGCCCGACAGAAAAGTCAGGACAATAAAAATAGGAATTACCTGTTTCATGCGCATTTTTCCCCACAGCGCTCAACTTATGGGCCCTGCGTATGTAACTTGTATAAACAGGCGGTTTACTGTAAAACAGATTTTTTATCGGTTATGGTAACCACCTACACATTCCCGGGTGGGTTAAAGAGTGGCTTGGCTCAAGTGCGGGATAAAGGATATATTCCTCAAACGAGAGCAAAGCGCAGCAGCGTTGAAGGTTTTTTAGTTACTAAAAACTTACATTATGTCACATTCTTGCTGGGGAATTGCCTACCAAGCCTTTGCCCGTTAAGCACCCCCCAAGACGGCGGGACAGCAAAAGCCCCCCCCGACTTATTTCTTGCCCTGCCCCTCTTTGGTCGCCATCACCAGCGCCGCCATATTGCCATGGGGATGTTTGTTCTCGTACATGAGCTGGTGGCAGTCGCGGATACCAGCAAAATCAAAGGTTTTCGATAGGCAAGGGTCAACTTTGCCCGCAATTACCAGGTCGTTGAATGCCTTAGACTGTTCGTCATTGGCAAAGTGGGAACCTTGCAGGCGTTTTTGGTGCATCCAGTGGTAACGCAAGTCCACCGTGGCATTGTAACCGGTAGTGCCAGCACAGATAACCACCATGCCACCGCGATCCACAACATAACATGAGGTGGGGATGGTGGTTTCACCCGGATGCTCAAAGACAATGCGGGGGTTCTTTTTCTCGCCTAAAATATCCCATATAGCTTTGCCAAAGGCGCGCACTCCCTTAAGCCACTTGTTATATGCTTCGGTATCTTTCCAGTGAGGTAGCATGCCCCAATGGTCAAAGTGCTTGCGGTTGATAACCCCGACGGCGCCCAGCTTCTTACAGTATTCGATTTTATCATCTTCTGACACGATAGCTATTGGAATACCACCCTGGGCCTTAACAATTTGAATCGCCATAGAGCCCAAGCCACCAGCGCCACCCCAAATGAGTACAACATCCCCCGGACGTACTGTATGTTCCGGAAAGCCCATGAGCATACGATAAGCCGTGGCACCAACGAGCATATAAGCAGCCGCTTCTTCCCATGACAAATGATTGGGTTTAGGTAACAACTGGTGGGCCTGCACTTTGGTAAATTGCGCAAAAGATCCCCAATTCACTTCATAACCCCAAATGCGGTTGCTGTGGTGAACAATTGGGTCAACCTTACCCGCTTTAATATCAGGATCATGGACATCCCACATGCCACAATGGATGACCACTTCATCACCTACTTTGACATTTTTAACATTAGCGCCTATTTTATAGACAATCCCCGAAGCGTCAGAGCCGCCAATATGAAAACCACTATGGTCGTTCTGGTCTTTGCGGTGTACCTCCACCATGTTCAGAGGAATGCCTAAAGCCGCCCAAACATTATTGTAATTGATACCAGCAGCCATGACCAGCACAAGCGCATCATCAGGACCAATTTCAGGAACATCCACTACTTCAATTTGAAAGGCCTTAGCGGGCTCCCCAAAGCGCTCTTCGCGGATGGTCTGCGCATACATTTTCTCAGGTATTTCTCCTAAGGGGGGGATTTCACCTAATTCATACAGTTCTTTAGCCATGCAGTGCTCCTAACAAAAATTGGCGGATATAGCGAAAGAACCAGATAGCCTGTCAAATGAGTTTGTAAGGTAAATTCTCGGTAGCCACCCAAGCAATCCCTGTGGTGACTCACTTAAACGGCAGCACCGCCACCTTATTGTTCAGGAATTCCTGAACATAATATGGAATTCTACAGCAATTTAAGGAAAAGCAGAGGGGGCTTAAGCCCCCGGCTGCCCTGTCGGGCACCGGCTCCGGCATGGCCGCAAGCGGCCACCGGTTTTCGCTCATCCGCTCAAACCTTGCCGGAACCTGCCGGTCTTCCGCTACCCCCGACTCTGCTGTATTTATTTCGATAGGTCTCCTTTGTTCAGGAATGCCATAACTATGCTGTGGATTTCCATACCACACGAAAAAAAGACCCTGTTCAGGAATGCCATAACTATGCTATGGATTTCCATACCGGATGGGGAATTCCTCACCAAGAAAACCATCCCCATGGGACATAATACGACATTTGGGTAACTAAA
>CALHRC010000210.1 GCA_938038265.1 uncultured bacterium | reverse complement strand
TTATCGGTGCGGGCTAACCCACGCAGGAATGTCCGCAGTGACAGAGTGACCCAGAATCTGCTGGCAGTGCAGAGCCTGGGTGGGATGGATTTTCCCCAGGCCACAGATGAGTCAGAAAAGACCAGAGGACAAGATGTCTTTAAGCTACTGGCTGAAAAAGAAGAGACCATTTCTATTGTGTCACGTCGGGTGGGGGCACAAGATACTGTCTCTAAAGCAGCGGCTATTGTAACGGTTTTTAACCGGCGGCAAATAGAACAAAGTGGGGCCCGTAATTTAACCGATATGCTAAAGCTGGTGCCTGGGGTCGAGGTATTTTATGACCAGATGGGTTTTTACAAAGTAGCCTTTCGGGGTATTCGCTCTAAATCGGGAGTGCTGCTACTGCTCGATGGGCAGCGGATCAATAATTTTTATGACGGTTCAACTTTTTTAGACATTAGGGCGGATGTCATTGAAAAAATTGAAATTATCCGCGGGCCGGGCTCTTCGGTACATGGCACCAATGCTTTTGTGGGAGTAATCAATGTGATTACCCGCGAACCCGAGCGAGATAAATTATTTTATGCTGATGTTAGCCAGCGTCTGGGGATGTTTCGTACCAGCGAATCGTCTGGTTTTGTCTCTTCTGAAATAGATAAATTTCGTATGAGCTTGCAAGCCCACCTCTATGACTCTGACCGGCAGAGCTTTCACATCCCCCATGACCGCACCTGCCCACCTAATACCTATAAGTCATCGGGAAACTGTCCGCTAATTGCCATCCCCCTGCCAAAAAATAAAGAGATTCAAACCAACGATCGCAAGCACCAAGTCAATGCCATGGGGGATGTCTGGTATGATAACAACTATTACCTAAAAGCAAATATTATCTATGAAAACAGAGGGCCTAATATCGGGGAACTCAATACCATTGTTCCCGATTCCCAGTTGACCATGGCCTTAGGGTTAGTGTCTTTAGGGGTGCAGCAAATTTCTCTGGGGCCAATCGACTTTTCCGCCCGGCTGTATTCTGATTTTCTACGGCGGGATGATTCTATTCAAGTAGAGCGCCCTGATATCTTAGCTCATGCCCATTATTCACCAAGAAAACATATTATTTATGATGCACTAACTCTTGGCAGTGAAGTGTTAGGCCAATATGAACCCTGGACTTTTCTCTCCCTGTTAACAGGGGTACAGTTAGAATATCTGGCAGTTACTGACTACCAGCAAAAACAAAATTACCAAGCTTCTTTTTTAAATAATGTCTTTTTAGAATTTCGGGACTATGACAACTTACCGAAAGACCAAATACAAGGGCGCACTATTTTAGGGGTTTTTACCCAGGCGATCTATTCACCTTGGTCTTGGCTGAGCATTACGACAGGCGTACGTTTAGACCATTACAGTGATTTTGGCAGTACCCTGAACCCCAAGGGTGGGGTAGTGGTAGAACCGCTCAAATCTGCTACCTGGGGGGATGTCACCTTAAAACTTCTCTATGGCACGGCCTTTCGGGCGCCCACCATACAAGAAATGTACGATAAAACCCAGCTATATCTGGTCAATGGCGTCTATGGCAATGAAAAATTGAAACCCGAAACCATCCAAACAGCAGAAGTGGGAATTGAGTATGTAACTCCTTTTCGCCCTGTTCGTATCATAGTAAATGGGTTTTACAACCGGATATACAACAATATAGAAGGTTTTAATACCTCAAGCACCTTACCGACCGCTGACGATAAGTACCGCAATTTAAGGGGGATTGAAACTGTGGGCGGCGAGAGCACCGTACGGTTCCAGTGGGATATCCGTAATTACGCTTATGTCAATGCTTCCTTAGCACGTTCCCGTGATTTTGGTGGCTTTCCCCCTTATGAAGCCGTAGATGTGGTTACCAACCGCCTGGATGTACCCCAGTTGCGCGCCAATATTGCCGGTAATTTAGGGTTAATTCCTTATGTGGATCTTTTCACATCCGTGCAATATTCTTCTTTTCGAGCAGCTAACTACCGTTATGCCTTTGAAGTAATGCCTGACCGGCGCTTTCGCTTAGAAGAGTATTGGCTGTGGAACATGAGCGTGGCTTCTGCCCCCGAGGCCTTGGGAAGTACCACGCTGCGCCTAACTGTTTTTAATATTTTAGATGAGCCAGTCTATGATGATTTCAACATTGCCATGTCTGGTTTTGAAAATCGTGTTTTCCCTAAGGAGGGTCGTTATGTGGAATTTAAAGCTTCGCTTATGCTATTTGAAAAATAGCCTTTGGTTACTATCCTTAGTTACCTTGGCTTGTTCTAATTTAATCCAGCAAGAGCCGGAAAATCCTGCCAAAGAACTTATGAAAGCCCAGGGGCGCGATATCTCTGGAAAGGTTTTTACTGAGACACCACTGCATGCCTTTAATAGCTGGAACCGGCGCTGTGAAACCCGTTTAGGTAACTTAATAGCTGATGCCATTAAAGAACGGGGTGAGACACAAATTGGTATTATGAATGGTGGAGGTATTCGACCTCTGGTACCGGGGGATGCCAATAATTTAGCTGTCAATACCCTGCCTAAAGGAGAGGTAACACGAGATCAAGTCACCCTCACCATCCTGCCTTTTCCCAATAAGCTAACGGTCATTCGCTTGCGGGGCTATCGCTTAAAGCAAATGTTGGAGCACTCTGCTGCTGCGATCACCACGACCGTGACAGTAACTGCCAGTGATGATCATGATGCCGATGGGGCAACCCATGGTGATTGCCGTGCCAATGGCAGTACAGGGGGTGGTGCCACGGCCTCCGGTGGTTTTTTACACTTCTCCAAAGGTTTTAAAGTGTATTACAAACCCAGTAACGAGCGACGGGAAACCAATGGCCAAACGGGGCTCAATACCCAACTTACTACCCAGGGGAAAAGGGTGGTAAAAATTGTACTGAATAATGCAGTAATTTATGACAATCCTGGTGGTGATATGGGTGTTGGTTGGGTGAGCGGTACGAGTTCTTGTGCGTTAGGCACTACTAATTTTACCAATAGTATGGCCTGTACTTATTTTACCTTAGCAGTATCCGACTTTTATGTCAATAGTGGGGGAGATAACTATTCTATGTTAGCTCCGACTTCAGCTGAGGTAAATAATGACGGTTCAGTGCAAATAGAAAAGACGACTGGTCTCATTATTGGCGAGTTAGTGTGGGACTACCTTACGCACCTGAATAGCTCTGCGATTCCCATAAAACCCGTCATTGAAGGGCGTATTACCTACGAATAACCTTCCTGATATCTTTCGCCTTATACTATAAGGGGGATATCCCCCTTTATTATTTCTTGTCAAAAAAATGTAAAATTTTCTTTGACAGCTTGAATCGACGATCAAGCCTGTCATGTACCATTCTGGCCTACCGGATTGGTTATGCCAGCTGCCAAGAATGATGGCAACTGTCTATTTTAGTGATCCCATGTGATCAAAACGTAAGGAGAATACAATGAAAGCAATCGCAAAAGCTTTAATGTTGTTAGGTACTACAGCGCTGCTTGCTGTTGCCTGTGGTAAAAAACAAGAGGCGCCGGCGCCTGCACCTGCTGCAGAGGCTGCAGATCTCGGTAAAGAAGTCTATATGGGCAAAGGTGCTTGTTTTAGCTGCCATGGCGACCAGGGACTGGGTAATGGCCCGGCTGGTGCTGCTTTAAAACCAGCTCCACGCAATTTTACCGATGCCAAATGGAGATATGGTACCGACTTGGCTTCTGTTAAAAACGTTATTGCTAAAGGCTCGAAAGGCACCAGCATGGTTGGCTATGAAGCTACCCTTTCTGCAGAAGAAATCGAAGCTGTCGCCAAGTATGTGCTAAAGCTCGGTGGTAAAGCAGTTCAGTAATAGCTGAGGATTCTTCGGGGGCTACATGTTATTCAAGTTAGCAAAATTCGCAACGCCGGTTCTTGGCGCGGCTTTTCTGGCCTGGTTATTCTTTGCTCCGCCGCAAAGGGTGGGGTATGCCCCCGAGCAACCGATAGCCTACAGCCACCAGTTGCATGCCGGCAAGCATAACATGGATTGCCAGTATTGCCATACCGGGGTGGCTGAAAGTAAAAAGGCCGGTGTGCCATCTCTAAATATCTGCATGAATTGTCACCTGTATGGTACCATGGGTTATGTGGATGGCAAGTTGAGTTCCGAGCTTGACAAGCTAAAGAAGTTATTTGCAGAAAAGAAGTCCCCCGAATGGATCAGGGTACATAACCTGCCTGATCATGTTAAATTTCCGCACGCTCCCCATGTAAAAGCGCTATCGAAAGAAGGGGCTGCGACAAAAGAAGCCTGCGCAGTCTGTCATGGTAATGTGGACCAAATGGTGGTGGTCAGCCAGCAAATGCCGCTCAATATGGGCTGGTGTGTGAACTGTCATCGGGATTACCGTGACCAAAATAATTACAGAACACATGGCGTGAGTACATCCTGCAATGTCTGCCATTATTGATAAAGGTAAGGAATCTATGGCACAGAAAAAATCACAGCGTAATCATAAAAAAAATTCTGCTAGTATTTGGCGCTCTGCCGAAGAAATCATCTCTCCCGAAAGTATCGCTGCAGACACCCAGCTCTGGAATGATGGCCGGGAGTTTCCCGCCAGTGTGCAGGAGCTTATCGATCGGGCACAAAATGCCAATTTAAACCGCAAGAGCTTTTTAACCCTAATGGGTGCCTCTTTGAGTCTAGCAGGCGTCAGTTGCATGAAGGCTCCGGTGGAGAAAATTGTCCCTTATGTGGAGAGGCCCATTGGGCATATTCCGGGTAAGCCGGTATATTATGCCACGGCTCGGGTGACAGCGGATGCTGTAACTCCTGTTTTGGTTAAAACACGAGAAGGTAAACCCATTAAAATTGAAGGGCATGAAGATCATCCTCTTTATAGAGGTGCGGTTTCTGCTGACACGCTGGCAACCATTTGGGATCTCTATGATCCCGATCGCCTGAAAACCGCCTTTATTAAGGAAGGTAATACGTTCAAAGAAGCTAAGACGGAAGAAGTTTTAGCTGCTGTCGCTAAAAAACTTACCGGTACGGTGAGGATTCTTGCAAAAGCTTCTTTCTCTCCCTCAGAACGCAAGGCGTTAGCCGAGTTGGCTAAGGCAACCAAGGCAAAGGTAGTAACTTACGATGCTATTGGTGCTTTAGCTGAAATTGTCGCGGGTGACGAAGCCAGTTATGGCAGCAATGTGGTGCCAGCGTATCGTATTGACAAAGCTGATTTTATTTTGGCCATCGAAAATGACTTTTTAGGCACTTGGCTTTCTCCGGAGCTCTTTACCCGCCAATTTGCCAGCCGGCGCAATCCCGACAAGGGGGATATGAACCGTTTGGTTGTTGTGGAAAGCAATATGACTTTGACGGGTTCCAATGCTGACAGCCGTTTAACTATCCACGCCGGTAGTCATGGTACCCTCGCTTTGGCACTGGCTAATTTGTTACTGCCCGGTTCTCCTTTGGCAGGTGATGCGGCTGTGCGCAATACCGTAAGTGGCTATACTCCCGCAGTTGCGGCAGCGGTAACCGGCCTTACTGAAGAACAGATTGTAGCGTTGGCAGAAGAGCTGAAAGCCAACAAAGGGAAGTCTTTGGTGCTTGGTGGTGGAACCAGCAGTAAAGACGCCAGGCCCGGGTCATTGCAGATTGCGGTAAATTTACTCAACAGCATTTTAGGCAATGAAGGTCAGACGATCTCTACTAAAGCCGCCTTAAAGAAAACCAATGATCTTTCTGATGCCAAAGCCATGGGTGATCTGCTGGAAGAGCTTAACAGTGGTAAGGTGGATGTACTCATCATAGATCGGGCAAACCCTGTCTATGAACTGCCGGGCTTGGGTATGGCTGATGCCATCCGCAAGGCCAAAACCATTATCTACCTTGGTTACCATAAAAACGATACAGCTGTAGAGGCACACTACCTATTGCCAGTCAGTCATTACCTTGAAAGCTGGGGTGATGCGGAAAGCTATGGCTATTATTATGTGGTGCAACCTGCTATCCGTGAGCTCTTTGATACCCGCAGTGCCGGCGACATCCTGCTGGCTTTGGCCGGTTCAAAGCAGAAGTTTTCTGACATAGTGCGCCAGAGTGCCAAAAGTTATATTAAAGGAGATTTTGAGACAGCTTTTACTCGGGCACTTTCTATGGGTTATGTAGTGGTAGAAACCGAGGGTAGCTCGCCAGCCCGCAAATTTCGTTCGGCAGCATTAGCCAATGTCATAGCTCCCAAAGAGGCCTTAAGTGGCTATCGCGTGAGCCTCTACCGTTCGGTTGCTATAGGGGATGGTTCGGGCGCCAACATATCCTTCCGCCAGGAGTTACCGGATCCCATTTCTAAGATGACCTGGGATAACTATGTGGCAGTTTCTGTTGCTGATGCCAAAGCCAATACATGGAAAATGGGGGATGTCCTGCGCTTAAAAACAGCCAAGGCTACTCTTGAGTTGCCGTTATTTATCCAGCCAGGTTTGCGTAAAGGCTCGCTGGCCGTGGCTATCGGCTATGGCCAGACCAATATTGGCCAGGTCGCTGCGGGGGTAGGCCGCAATGCCTATGAGCTGGCGATAGCACACAATGGTGTTCTGCAGTACAGTGCCATTCCAGTTACCGTAGAACAAACCTCCAACCGTGAAAAATTAGCGACAACCCAAAAACACTATGAGCTGGGGGTAAAGCGCGGTCTGGTGCGCATTGCTACTCTCGAAGATTATCGCAAGAACCCCCGTGCCGGTCATGAGCATGAGGAAGTACCGCATCCGGGTCCCGATGGCAAATCAAAAGCCAAGGGGCTCTACACCCCGCACAAGTACACTGGTAACCGTTGGAACTTAAATGTTGATCTGACCAAGTGTACTGGCTGTTCGGCCTGTGTGATTAGCTGTTATTCAGAAAACAACATCCCCGTTGTGGGGAAAGACGATGTGTTAATGGGACGTGAAATGTCCTGGTTGCGGATTGACCGCTATTACAGCTACCAGACCGAAGAGGCTGAGAAGGCTGATCCTGATATGGTATCGCCAGATGTTTTCTTTCAGCCGGTTATGTGCCAACACTGTGAGAATGCCCCCTGTGAAAATGTCTGTCCGGTAGGGGCTACAGGTCACAGCGATGACGGCCTCAACTATATGTCGTACAACCGCTGTATTGGTACCCGCTACTGTGCGAACAACTGTCCTTACAAAGTACGGCGCTTTAATTACTTTGAGTATTGGGATGGCAAGCTGCGGGATCCACAGCAGTTTTCTCTCAATCCCGATGTCACCGTTCGTTCGCGTGGGGTGATTGAGAAGTGCTCTTTCTGCCAGCAGCGTATATCGGAAAAACGCCAGGCAGCCAAAGTCGAAGGGCGGGAACTCAAAGATGGTGAGATTAAGACAGCTTGCCAACAATCCTGCCCGGCCGATGCTATTACTTTTGGTAATATCCATGACAGTGGCAGCCAGATCAGTGCCAAAACGCAAGAGCCGCGCACCTATAAAATTTTGGCCCAGCTCAATGTTGAGCCAGCGGTGAGTTATCAGGTGCGGATCAAAAACCAGGGTAAAGCCTAAATTAAGAGGAACTTCATGAGTGCAATGGAAAACACCAATTCTCTGCGGATTGGCAAGCCATACGCGGAAATCGACAATGATATCTTAAAGCCCTTAGAAACTTTCCCCACAAAAACTTGGTGGATTGCTTTTCTTGTGGCAGCATCAGCTTTGGGGATGTTCGGCATTGTGCTGACCTACAGCTTTTTCAAGGGCTTGGGCATCTTTGGTCTCAATAATCCAGTTAGTTGGGGCTTTTACATCATCAATTTCGTCTTTTGGGTCGGTATCGGTCATGCGGGTACGCTCATTTCAGCGATTTTATATTTGTTCCGGCAAAAATGGCGCACTTCGATTAACCGCGCTGCTGAGGCGATGACGATCTTTGCGGTGATGACTGCAGCTGTCTTTCCTCTCATTCACGTTGGGCGCCCCTGGTTTGTCTATTGGATCTTTCCCTATCCCAATGAGCGCGGGCCACTGTGGGTTAACTTTCGCTCGCCCTTGTTGTGGGATTTATTCGCAATCTCAACCTACTTTATTATTTCGCTTGTTTTCTGGTATATGGGTTTAGTGCCAGACTTTGCCAATATGCGCGACCGCCTGGAGCGCTTTAAGTCTAAAACAAAAATTGGCCAGTTGCTTTTGGATGTAAAAAAGATTACGTTGAGAGTTATATCGCTTGGCTGGGTGGGCTCCGCAAAAACCTGGCATCATTATGAAAAAATGGTGCTCATTCTCTCGGCCTTAGCTACACCGCTGGTGCTTTCGGTGCATACGATCGTTTCTTTTGACTTTGCCACTTCGGTGATTCCCGGCTGGCATGCGACAATTTTTCCGCCTTACTTTGTGGCAGGGGCCATTTACTCTGGTTTTGCCATGGTACTGACGCTGATGATTATCATGCGCAATGTCTTTAAAATGGAAGCCTATATTACCATGAAGCATTTAGAGAACATGGGGTTGGTGATATTGGTTACCGGTATGATGGTTTCGTTTGCCTATACTATGGAGTTTGTCATGGCAGCTTATAGTGCGAGCCATAATGAGCAGTATGTATTCCTCAACCGTTTGACTGGGCCCTATGCCTGGGCTTTTTGGGTGATGTTTACTTGCAATGTGGTCTCACCTCATTTTATGTGGTTTAAAAAACTGCGTACAAATATTACGGTGTTATTTATTATTTCCATTGTGGTCAATATTGGTATGTGGTTTGAACGTTTTGTCATTGTGGTAACTTCGTTGCACCGTGACTATTTGCCCTCAAGCTGGGATATGTACATCCCCACCTTTTATGATTATGCCATGCTAATTGGCTCTTTTGGTCTGTTTTTTACTATGTTCCTGTTGTTTGTCAGGTCTTTCCCGGCAATTGCGGTAGCTGAGGTTAAGGCGGATGAAGCTAATGAAGAGTTAGCGCAACACCACTGAGGTATTCTATGATTAGTTTTAAGGAAATAAAAGAAGGATTGTTTTCTTACGAAGAACCCGCCGGTGGTTGGGTTGCTACGTTTAAAAAGCCGACGGATTTACTTAAAGCAGCTACTAAAGTAAGAGATGCGGGAGTTGGGCGTTTTGATTGTTTTACGCCCATGCCGCTTCACGGCTTAGATAAAGCGATGGGCTTAAAACGCAGTTGGGTGCCCTTCGTTACATTAGTAACTGGTCTTTTAGGGGCGGCACTTGAACTATTGTACATAACCTATATTGATGTGTTCGATTGGCCGATTGTCTATGGGGGCAAGCCGCATTTTGCTTTCTGGGGTTACATCCCCATTCTGTTTGAAATTACGGTATTTTTTGGCGGCTTGTCAACGGTTGCTGCGGTGATCATTCTTGGTCGCCTGTGGTGCATCAATCGCAAGCCAGTGGCGCCAGGAATTACCTCCGATACTTTTGCTATTTGGATTGGCGATAACCTTACTAAAGAACAGGTAGAAAATCTTTTAAGCGGCCTTGGCGCCGAGATTACACCGGTGGAGTAATGTCATGAAAAAGAAAGCTATAGTTACTCTGGTATTGTTCGTTATTCTCAGCGGATTGCAAGGTTGTGTTAACGTAATTGGCCAATGGCACTATTTCACCGATATGTATTATGCGCCGTCTATTGATGCCCAGCAGATAGACGAGCTCAGTGGGCGCAACGGCAATATACTGCCCCCCGAAGGCAGTGTGCCTTATGGCACTATGCCATACCCCCATACCAATTTGATCGACTCGGCAGTTGCTGCTAAAACTCTGAAGATGCCCGCCGGCCTCGATTATGCCGCCATCGGCGCCCAAAAATATGCGATTTTCTGCTCCCCTTGTCATGGCATAGAAGGTAAAGCGGATGGCTTTGTCAAAAAGTTCATGCCCATGATTGTGCCAGTAGCCGGCGATGGTGCTAATGCCAATGGCCTCTCCGCGGAGCAGATCTACCATATCATGACAGTCGGGCGGGGGACTATGTTAGGTTATGGCTCTCAGATTAAGGAAAACGATCGCTGGGCTATTGCCCAGTATATCAAACAGGTACTGCAAAAGCCGCAGGCTAAGTGAAAGAAGTGAAAGAGGAACCACATGAAGAAATTTACTCTACCCACTAAAATCCAACAGGTGCTCTTAGGTTTTACTGCTTTGGGCATAATTGCACTGGCAGCCGGTTTTGCCGTCGATGCCCACCGCGCTTGGGCGGGTCTTTTGGTGTTCACCTTTTTTCTTTTAATTCTTAGCCTTGCCGGCGGGTTCTTTACCGCCCTGCAATTTATCAGTGGGGCGAAGTGGTCAGTTGTGGTACGCCGCATTCCCGAAACCACAGTTATGGTATTGCCGGTTGTCGGCTTACTGCTAATTGCTGTGTTCTTTGGCATCCACCACCTCTATGAGTGGTCTCATTTGGATGTCGTGGAAAATGATCACATTTTAAAATATAAGTCGGCCTATTTGAATACGCCTTTTTTTATTGCGCGCATTGTCATCTATTTTACTCTCTGGTTTGGGTTGGGGATGGCTCTGCGTAAGGTGTCTCTCGCCCAAGACGAGTCTAAAGATCCCGCGCAGCGTACTACATTAGTTAAATTAAGCACTGCCTATATGCTAACTTTTGCTTATACTTTTGCTTTAGCAGCCATTGATTTAATCATGTCTTTAGAGCCGCACTGGTTTACTACTATGTTCCCAGTATATGCCTTTTCTGGTTTAGCTTATTCGGGTATTTCTGCCTTTATTATCTTAATTGTCACCATCCAAAAACATGGTGGTTTAGCAGAGGTCACCGAAGAGCATATGCACGACCTGGGCAAGTTTCTGTTCGTCTTTACCACTTTTTGGGCCTATATCGCTTTTTCGCAGCATATGTTGACTTGGTATGCCAACCTACCGGAAGAAACCTATT
The DNA here is from genome assembly GCA_938038265.1 of uncultured bacterium. Classification (GTDB taxonomy): domain Bacteria; phylum Spirochaetota; class Leptospiria; order Turneriellales; family Turneriellaceae; genus CALHRC01. The sequence continues at coordinate 4,319 of CALHRC010000210.1, read as the reverse complement.
ACCTTGAGGTACGTCTCAAGGGCGATTGGGCAATCTTTACTGCTGCTTTCTGGATCCTGCACTTTCTAATTCCATTCGGCATACTGCTCTCCCGCGATGTTAAACGCGATGGTACCCGTTTAGCTCGGGTAGCATGGCTTACCCTCTTTATGGGGTTTGTTGACGTAGTCTGGATGGTCTATGGGGGACTTAACATCAAAGGCTTCCCCTTTGGTTGGCTAGAATTGGGACTGTTCTTTGGCGCAGTGGGGGTATTCGGCTATATAGTGCTTGCTGCCTATTCTAAAAACGCTGAGGTGCCCGTCGGTGATCCAATGCTCGAAGAATCGAAGCATTTCCACCAGCCTATTTAAGTTCTCATAGTGCGGGCGTGGTGTAACGGTAGCACAAAAGCCTTCCAAGCTTTTAGAGAGGGTTCGAGTCCCTTCGCCCGCTGATTTTAAACCGATGTTTACCGGTATTGTGGAAGGAACCGGAACGGTCATCTCTGCAGAGTTTGTCGGCGATGGCAGGCAATTTTGTGTCAGTGCGCCGAAAATTTTTGATGGTATTTCTGTCGGTGACAGTATTGCGGTCAATGGTTGTTGCCAGACGGTAGAGTCTTTTGATGAAAAATCTTTTATCTTTTTCTCTGTTCCGGAAACGTTAAGAATAACCAATCTGGCTTTTCTAAAAGTTGGCGATAGGGTCAATCTCGAGAGGGCCATGCGGCTAGATGCCCGATTGGGTGGTCATTTAGTGCAGGGGCACATCGAAGGTATGGCGGAGATTGCCAGGATTGAGAGATCCGCCACTCATGTTGATATTAAGGTTCGGTATCGTTCACCTTTTTTGGTTCCTAAAGGATCGGTAACGTTGGATGGCATTTCTCTGACAGTGCATAATATAGAAGACGATATTTTTAGTGTGCAGATTATTCCCGAAACCATAGCCCGCACCAATATCGGCGACTGGTCTTCTGGCAGAAAAGTAAATATTGAAACCGATTTTATGGTCAAAACCATTGACCATTTGTTACGGTATTACCATCAGGAACGCTCTATATAGGCGGACATCTCATGTGGTTCGGGGGACAGCACTTCAAAGAGAGTAGATCCAGGGTTTGGATGGAATGTTGCAGATATTGGCTTCAAGTAGGCAATGCGCTTGCATTCTTCCAATACCATGTCATGCAGGGTATAGCTGCCAATACCGTGGATTACCTCAATTTCCTTAACGCCATCAAGAAAGGCTTTCTCAATTTCAGCGAGCAGTTTGTTGCGGGCTTCTTCAAAGCGCATCAGGCGGATATAAATTTCACGACGGGTATTGGGCATTTATGAAGAAATATCCGATTTGGATTTCTTGTCAAATATTTTTCACTCTCTGGCTAACGAGTGGATGTTCCCCACTGTTGCCTGTGGCAGAGACAAAATTACCTGACGATCGGCCAGCCGTAATCTTCTGTCTTCACGATATTGATGGTCGGGGCAAATATTCTCTCAGCTTAAGGCAACTGGACGAGCTGTTGGCGCTGTTAAAAAACGACTATCAGGTAATTTCATTAGCTCAATGGCAGCAGGTATTGGCAACTGGAGAGAAAGGTAAACCTGTGGTGGTTTTGACTTTTGACGATGGCTATCCTTCACTGTTAAACAAAGTCGTGCCACGCCTGCGACAACATAACTTTGGGGCGACTTTCTATATTTATACCGACAGATACCGGGACGATTCCACCTTTTTTTCCCAGTTAGCGCAACTGCCCCGCGAGTTTGAGCTTGGCAGTCATACGTTTAGCCATACCCGAATGATTGGTCTTAGTAAAGAAAAATTTTACCAAGAAATTTATCTTTCTCGAATAAAATTGGCTTACCTTACTAATCGTAAAATTGATAGCTTTGCTTGGCCCTATGGGGCTTATAAGCCGGAGTACATTGATCTTGCTTTTCAGGCGGGCTATAAAACCCAGGTTTCGGTAGAGAAACGTCTGGCCAAACCTGCTGACCTCAGTCATATTGTTCCTAGATTTACCTTGACGCAGCCTGACCCCGTGGCTCAGGCGCACAAAGCCTTAGCTGAGTTGAAAGCCTTTGAATAATAAAAAGTCATTTTTTCAGAGATCCTCCTGAAAAAGTTCCTGCTGTACTGGCACGATGGTTGCCCAGCGCTTGCTGCCGAGGTAAAATGGCTCTATTGTATCGTTGCTTTGAGCTAAATTCTGCAGTGAAATTTCTTGTAGGGCAAAGCGTTCGGCCAGGTTTTCCGCTCCCTGGGAGATAAGTCGTTTACCGCCAGTATTGGCCGACATAGCCGGATGGTCGATCGCAAAAACGTTACGATGGTTATCAATGGCGTATCGGGCGGTAATCATCGCTCCGCTTGTTTCAGAACCTTCCGCCATGATCAGGGTGTTGCTTAGACCAGCGATAATGCGGTTTCTTTTTACAAAGTGGTGCTTAAGCGGCGGCATACCGGCGGGATATTCCGTCAGTAGTAAGACCGAGGAATCGGGCATTGCCCGGGCAAAGATATCGTGGTGCTCTGCGGGATAAATTCGATCTAAACCATGCGCCACCACACCGATAGTGGCTCCGCCTACAGCTAAAGCACTGCGGTGGCTGCGGCTATCGATCCCCCGGGCCATACCGGAGACAATGGTGGCGTATCGCTTCGCCAGGTACTGGCTAATGGCTTCGGTATATTTCAATCCTACTAATGAGGGTTTTCGTGTACCAACAATACTGACCGTTAGTGTTTGCAGCAGTTTCAGGTTGCCCTTGTAAAAAAGTACTGGTGGAGCGGCGGCACATTCAGATAGCAGAGCCGGGTATTCTGTTGTACGGATAAACAGTGTCTTTATGCCCAGAGTCTGGTGTCGTTCGGTTAATTCGGCGGCGGCTTGCCAGTATTGGCCTGCACTGTCCCCAAACCAGCGGTATAAAATAGATAAAGGATCCGTTGCCTCAAGGATCAGTTCATATTTTTTTAAGAGTAAACTCGGGTTGGCCAGATGAGCTGCCAGTAAGGTCTGTTGTCTTTCAGTCATTGACATTTAGCGACTGCAGGTTTTGTAAGGCCTGTTGGTATTCAGGCAATGAGGCGAAAGAGTCAGGGTAGCTGCGCCGCCAAGCATCTAAAGCAAGGTTTAGCTGGGTGCGGGCGGCGGCGTTCTCGCCCAATATGCGGTGCATCCCGGCTAGCGCCAAATATCCTCGGGCATCATCAGGTACCTGTTGCTGGTATTCACGGATAAGCTGCATACCTTTGGCGCGAAAATCCCGTTGCGTTATGGTAATTTCTTCATTTAACACCCGATAGCGGTTGTTGCGACCAAAGCCGTGAAAATACAATAACCCTAATTCAAATTTGGGAGCAGCTTCGGTTGGGTCAAGTAGCAACGCTGCTAAGTAAGCCTGCTCTGCTGCGCTGGCATATTCATATTTCCAATTATTGCGCTGTGCTAAATTGCCATAGCATAAACCTTCCATATATTTTAATTTTGCATCAATCGATCCCAACTTAGCCGCTAATTGAATATGGTGCAGGCATTGCTCAAAGGCTTCGAGTTCAGCAAAAGACAACGCAATTTGCCGGTGGATGGCGGCGCTTTTCTCACCGGCTTCAATAATACGGCGGATATCTTTTTCATATTGGGCAACTTCTTTTTGCAGACGGGCAATTTCTTTTTCGGGTACCCGGCGGCCATAAATTCTGTTGAGCCGATTTTCGCGGTATTCGTGTAAAAATCCCCCTTCCTGACAACCTGACAGTGTCATTAAGGTCAGCAGTAAAATGATTGCGGATGGATTTCTCATGCAGTATCTCCTGTGTCGCCCCGTCATTTTGCGGCTAAGCCACAAAATGACGGGTATTGAAATTCTCAGGCCGCCTGTGTCACCGGGCGAAATGCAGGATCAGTTATGGTAATGGCCGAGGCTACCAAAATGAATTTTTCCCGCCTTTGGCCTTCTTTGTTTTTCCAGCGACGCTGGACCAATTCGCCGTTGACTACTACCTGCAAACCTTTTCTAAGCAGCGGTTGGTAGATTTCAACTATTTTCCCCCAGGCCTCAACTTCGATAAAGCTGGTGTGACTACCTTCGCTGTCACTGCTACGCATGGTCTTATAGGCCATGGCAAATTTCAGCAGAGTTTTTCCGCCGGCAGTGGTTATCGTCTCCGGATCGGCAACAAGCCGTCCGCAAAGCTGGTTGAAGCTCAATTCATTGTGATTCATAGTGTCCTCTTACACATAGGTTATATGAGGTGATGTTCAATCGCCTCTACATATATATACCCGCCGACAGAGCATTTTTTTGCAGAAATAGTGAAAAAAAATG
>CALHRC010000209.1 GCA_938038265.1 uncultured bacterium | reverse complement strand
TTACTCTGGCAATATTGCCCCAAATCGTTTTGCGGTAATATCCACCCAAATTTTCGTTGTTTACAAAATTAAACACAAACCCAAAAAGGGGGTGTGACTTGTTTTAGAGCTTTCATGGTGGGCAGTCTGATTTTTTTCAATAGCACCGCCTGTGGCGGCCCTCCTCTGGTCATTGAAGCCGAATCATCGACGAAAACAATACAACAGAGTGAAGCGAAACTTGAAGACGATGGCCGCGAGGTCTTCACCATTGGTTTTGCTCCCTTTACTGACCCTGCGAAAATAAAAGCCATGTACGCTAATTTTGCTGAATACCTTTCCGAAAAGCTGCAGATCAAGGCAAAGGTGGTTATTGTCGAAGATTATGATACCCTTCTCGAAAATCTTAAAGAAGGGGTAATCCAGGCAGCCTTTCTGTCACCGGTAAACTATGTTAAAGTTATGCGCGCCGGAACATCTGGTGTGGTCTATTGTATCTCGGCAGAAATCTACGGCAAAGCGGATTATTACGGAGTTATCATCGCGCACGAGAGCAGTGGTTTGAAATCTATCAGTGCCATCCGCAACCGCACTTTCGCATTTGTTGACCGCAATTCCGCATCCGGATTTATTTTCCCCTATAATACATTGCTCCAAAATGGCATTAACCCAGAGCGCGATTTTTCGCGGATATTTTTTCTGGGCACACATACCAGAATCTTGGATGCACTCAAAGCAGGACGTATTGCTGCAGGGGCTACCTATGACGGCCGCCTCAATGACCTACCCCCCGAAGAAAAACGGCAATTTACCATCCTCGCCAGAACAGAGCCGGTACCTTATGACGCTTTTGTGCTATCTAAAACAGGGGCAGCCAAAAAAGAAATACTGCGTAAACTGCTGCAAACCCTAAACCGCACTACCCGCTTGCCTGATGGCCGCCCGGTTCTTGATAAAGAGACAGGTGTTGGTATAACCGGATTTCATATCCGTGACTTAAGCGCCTATAACAAAATCGAATATATGATGAGACGGGCAAGATTGTGAATCTCAGAGAAAAAATTTACCGCGCCCTGCAACACACGGGAGCAGAACTAATGAAAAAAGAAATACTGCCCCGTAAGGTACAGTTGTACCTGCGCGATCTGAAACTAAAAGACAAAATAAAATTTATTACCATGACACTAGCTGTGCCAATTATTTTTCTTCTGGTATTAGTTATGTTTTTTTTAATCCGAGAACTTTACGTAAAACTCGATGAGAACCTCAGGGCAGGCAGCGAAGCTATTACCAATAACCTGGAAGAACTTGGGCGTATGACGCGTGAGTATGCTGCCTTAATCGCCTCAAGTGGAGCAGTGCAGCGCGAACTGATGTCGCGTATTCCCAATGCGGGCCCGCTGATTGCCCAAGGCGAAAGTATCATGAAGAACAGCGGCATCGATGAGATCACCATCATGGAATCGGGAGGAATTGTTATCGCCCGGGCACACCGCAGCGAGGATTTTGGCGATAGCCTCAAAGAACACCCGGCTGCTGGCCCAGCGCTAAATGGCAAAGAACGTACGGTGATTTTACATCATCAAAATGAAGCATCGCTGACCAGTTGTGTTCCTGTTTTGTCTGATAAAGAAATCTTTGGCGCAGTTTGCGCTGCCTATCGCCTTGACGGTAAATTCGCCTCTCGCCTGTCCCGTCTGACCGGAACTCATGTCTTTGTAATTATTGATAACAAGATAAAGGCTTCATCGCTCGGAAAGATTACCGGAGGCAAGGTCGATGAGACCAACGAAAAGTTTTCCCGCAAAGCAACCCTAAAACAGCCCGGCGAAAAAAATAAAACATTATATCTGGAATTTGCCAGAGCGACGATACCGTTTGAAATTATCGGCGGTGATATACACCTAGCTGCGGCCATGGACCAGTCGGAGGAGCGCACCCGGGTAAACCTGGCGGTAATACTCATGCTGCTGTCAGCACTGACAATAATTTCTCTTGCGACATTTATTTCTATCAAAATTTCTCGTAATATTACTTCTGCCATAGCCGCCATTTCGCGGGGGATTGACACAGTTGCAGCCGGTTCGCTCGATACCAGAATTGAGGTTGCCTCACGCGACGAGTTGGGGCAATTAGCAACAACATTCAACAGCATGTCCGCAGAGTTGCAGCGCACCTACTCGCAGCTCGCACAAGCTAAAAACGAAATTGAGGCGCATGCGCTTCACCTCGAAGAAAAAGTCAGAGAGCGTACTGCAGAGCTAAGCGCCTCTTTGGCTGAAGTCAAACAGTTAAAAGAAAAACAAGATGCCGATTATTATCTCACCTCAATGCTGGTAATTCCGCTTGGCGGAGTGCATGTACAGTCAGAAACCCTACTTGTCAAAGAAGTTACCCGACAGAAAAAGAAATTTTCTTACCGTAAATTTGAAAGAGAGATTGGCGGGGATATATCCTCCGTAAAAAGAATTGAACTTAAGGGCAAACCATATCTCGCCATGATAAATGCCGATGCTATGGGCAAATCGATCCAAGGCGCAGGTGGGGCGCTGGTGATTGGCGCAGCATTTGATGCCATCACCAACCGTTCTGCTGCTGGCCTGCAAGATATGCGCGAACCAGAGTTCTGGCTGTGGGATGTATTTTCTGAACTACACCGGCTCTTTGCCGGGTTTGATGCCGCTATGCTGGTCTCAAGCTGCATCGCTCTAGCCGATGAAACAAGCGGCGTAATATTTTTTGCCAACGCAGAACATCCGTTCACCACGCTTTTTCGAAAAGGAAAGGCAATCTATATCGAAAATGAAAATCGCGTCGCGCGCAAACTTGGCATGCCAGTCGGTGAACTGGTATTGCACGTCAATACCATCCGCCTACAGGAAGGTGACCGCTTGATCTTTGGCACCGATGGTCGTGAAGACCTGCTGGTCCAGAACCAGAATGGCGAAACTATCCTGAATGAGAACCCGAACCTTTTCCTTGAAGTAGTAACCAGAGCCCGGGGGGATGTAAATGTCATTGTTGAGCTATTGCCCGAGTATGGTGCTGTGACCGATGATATATCCCTGCTCAGCCTCGAAACAAGAGGCCGACTGCCTAACACACCCGGTAAAGCCGAGCAGAGTATCTATTTGCCTCTGAAAGAGCTGCTCGATCGTGGGGCCAGCCGAGAATGTGTCACCCAGATAGAGAAGGAACTATCTAACTGGAAATGGCTGAAGAACATGAGACGGCTTTATATCAGAGCCTTAGCGCTTGATAAACAAATTAACCGCGCCCTAACAGAGTGCCTGCTTTACAATGACGACTTTCCAGAAGATACCCGCATGCTTTTTGAATCGGCCCGTCTTGCCCGGGCAGCACATAACCGGGAAACCATGGAATATGTTTTGCGCAGGTTAAAGCTGCGCGAGCCGGGTCACGCGCAATATTCGCGACTTTATGGAGAACTCAGGGAATTCTAAGGTACTATTCTGCTTTACATAGAGCCCTGGACTGCAAATCCTGCCTGCTGTGGAAACGGAAATTATTGCTGAATTTGAGAAAAACCGCACTGAAAAGATAAAAGTTTCTCTGAGCGAATTTAAGGGTAAAAAATTAGTCGATATTCGTATTTGGTACCTCAATGACGACAATGAATACGCGCCCAGTAAAAAAGGTGTGGCTATATCTTTGGAATTACTGCCCCAATTGATAGAGGCGCTTCAACAGACTGCCGATAAAAGTAGCAAATAGTCTAAAAGTGAGTACTGACTTAGTTCGAAAGTTTGGCGCCACCTATAACCCAGGGGTCATTCTCTTTAGTGAAGGTGATGACGGCAAGGAGATGTACATTATCCACACCGGTGCTGTTACAATTTCTAAAAGAGCACGCAATGCCGAACAGATCTTAGCCACGCTGACAGACGGCGACTTCTTCGGAGAAATGGCGATATTTACCGACCAGAAACGCTCCGCAACCGCTACTGTGGTAAAAAAATCAGTTATTCTCAAGTTGAATAATAAATCTTTTCAGTATATGATCAACAACAACAGCGCTTTTGCGTTGAACATGATCCGTAAATTATGCGAACGACTCAAAGCAGCTGACCACCAGATTGGCGAGCTGCTAATTTTAAGCCAGGAAACCCGTCTGTTAAAAGCGCTGTCAACCTACTGGCACATAGCAGGCACCAAAGATAAAACAGGCGAAGTATTACTCCTGCCCTATGAAGGATTTCTGCAATACAACCGTAAGTATCAGGGTATCAGCCAGGAAGACGCAGCCCGCAACCTGCTCAAACTCAAAAACCAGCAACTTGTCGCCCTGCGCAAAGATATTACGGGTAAAATTTATATTGCTTTTTCTCCGAAAATTTTCGAATATTTCAATATTGGCACCTGATCAACCACCAAGAAACAGCATGTAAGCAGCCTGAGCCATCCCCACTGTGGCTCCTAAAAATGCTCCGAGCACAATAAGAATCCACTCATCTTCCTGAAAAGCCGAACGCAAGATTGGCTCAAATTCATCGGGGGGTAACTCCTTCATACGCGCCGCAATAGTCTTTTTAACGCTCATCGCACGCGCCAGCATTTTTTCAATGGTTTCTGCCGAAGTGGAGAGCATGTCCACAACTAAAGTTACATCCTCCCTGCCGCTCGATTCAGCAGAGGCGCGGTATGTTTCGAGCATTGCGGTCAGTTCCTCGTCGAGTTCTTTTGACTCAAGAGACTTAATGATATCCTGCTGGATTACATCCACCGTAGCCCGGGCAACACGCCGATAGACAATCTCTTCCATTATGTTACGGGGATTTAACACATATTCTGCAAGTAATTCAGCATATTTTTCTGAGACTTCGGCCTGACGTTTCAGAAACAACCCCTGGTAACGAACAGGGCCAATTTTCTTCGGTGTTCGCGGGCGAAAGATCATATAGAGAGCCAGGTAATTTGTGATATAGCCTACAAACGCCCCCTGGATTGGCAAAGTCCACCACAGCGGAAACAGCAACCATAATACCATCTGCACGAGGCCTAGGGTTGCTCCAAAATACCAGCCACTGCGGCCGATAAATTTGAATTCTTTGCTACCCACCGACTGAAACATGTCAATAATCCGATGAACATTAGGCCCGGTGAGCGATCGCAGCACTAGATTCTTAAAGTTAAATACCTTTGCCGCATCCTCAGCAAGTTTACTGGTAATTTCATTCATCTTCTGCAAACTCTCTTTCTCAGCTTTGCGGTAGATTTCCTGGTGATCATGAGTTGTCAGCCGGGCGTTGAGCTCGTCAGGCAATCCGTGCAATAAGTGTTCAGTTATCGCAGGAATATTTTGGTGTAAGATGGCTGTAAACTGTTTTGAGAGAAGATCTCCGGGAACTTTTTCAAAAAACTCATTGATACGAAATACTTTTCCGGAAATCATATTGACCGATTTCAACGCCAGTCCCGCGGCCCGGCGCGGCACAATTCCCTGCCAGCCCAAAAATGGCGGTATGCCGCGGAATTTAACTGGGTAAAACATCATTTTAATGGCAACGATATTGGTCAGCCATCCCGTAAAACCATAGGTTACCGGCATGATGAGGATGCCCGACCATGATAACAGCTCTAGCAGTGTCATAGTTCAGTCTTGCTGCGAGAGAGCCACCGGCAAGAAATTTTGTAACAAGTGTTATTGTACCCAGGAAATTCTCGACGGCTTAGCTGAAATTTTATCAATGCCGCATGCAGATCCTTGTCGTTGGTTCCGTCGCTCTCGATGATATTAAAACGCCTTTCGGTGAAAGAAACAATGTTTTAGGCGGCTCTGCCAGTCATTTTTCGGTGGCTGCTTCTCTACTGTCTCTGGTGAGGATCGTGGCAGTTGTCGGCCAAGACTTTCCCGCTAAATACCTGACCTACCTTAAAAAGAAAGGGGTGGATACCGGTGGTATAAAAACCACCCCCGAAGAGACCTTTCACTGGCGGGGGCACTATGAATTTGATATGAACACTGCCTATACCGACGAAACCCGACTAGGTGGGTTTGCTAAATTTAATCCGATTCTGACGGATGAAGAACGGTCAATGCCGATTCTATTTCTCGCCAATATTGATCCAGTGATCCAGCTAAAAGTGCTGAAGCAGATGAAGAAACCACGTTTCATCGGCCTGGATTCCATGAACTATTGGATATCCAGCAAGAAGAAAGAGTTGCTCCAGGTAATACGAAAAACCGATGCGCTTTTTCTCAATGACGCTGAAATCCGCCAACTGGCGCAGGAGGCCTCGCTGATCAAAGCTGCCCGTAAGATACAGAAAACAGGCCCGAAACTTGTGCTCGTAAAAAAAGGCGAACATGGCGTGCTGTGCGTCTCGAAAGATTTTACTTTCGTTGCCTCGGCGTATCCGACGGAATTGGTAAAAGATCCAACCGGCGCCGGGGATAGCTTCGCGGGTGGGTTTGTATCTTACCTGGCCTCAAAGATCGTCAACCACCCCGGCATGGAACCTGATGAAGAAATGATCCGCCAGGCAGTTATTTGGGGATCGGCCGTGGCCAGCTTTTCAGTAGAAAATTTCTCGACATCGGGTATGGACAACCTGACCATTGAGATGGTTCGCCAGCGCTGCCATGCCATTTTTGAACAGACGAAATTTAGCCCACACGACTAAACGCCATGACGCTACCCCGCGGCGTGTGGACAGAGTTCTAATAGAAAACATCCTCGCCTCTCTTGCAGCAGGATTGCCGGAACAAGACCGCCGCTCTCTAACGCAAGCCGGATATGTTGCGACACTTGAGACCCACTGGCAGGATATTGTCGGCCCAGTTATGGCATCTCACTCGCGACCGACACACATATCAAACGATACATTGCTCATTGCCTGTGATCACTCGATTTTTTCCGCGCAAATCCAGATGATGAAGACAAAAATTTTAGCTGCAGCCCAAGAGAAATCGGGCAACCCTCTGAAAAAAATACGTACTTTTATTCAGCCCAATATTTGGCAAAATACGGTCATAGACAGACGAAAAACAGGCGACATAATATCTCCTCCCTCCAAAGTGGTTGTGCAAGAGAATACCGAAGAGCTCGAAAAGAAAAAAATTCTCGAAGCACTTGAGCAAGAATTCAGCAGAAAATCTTCCGAATTAAAATGACATGAATCAACTTAACCAAGGATCCCCCATGGCAAAAAAAGAAGCAGCAAAAGACCAGACAATACCGGCACCCGTTGAAGAAAACTACGATTCAAGTAAGATTCAGATTCTTGAAGGGCTTGAGGCGGTCAGAAAAAGACCCGGTATGTACATTGGCTCCACCGCACTACCCGGCCTGCACCACATGGTCTATGAGATTGTCGATAACTCCATAGACGAAGCAATGGCCGGGCATTGCGATACCATAGAAGTCGAATTGCTACCTGGAAATTATGTTCGGGTCACCGATAATGGCCGCGGGATTCCCACGGATATCCACCCCAAAGCAGGTGTTTCTACAGTTGAAGTGGTACTGACCAAACTGCATGCGGGGGGCAAATTTGGCGACGGCGCTTATAAAGTTTCGGGGGGATTGCATGGCGTCGGTGTCTCGGTTGTAAATGCACTATCAGATTCCGTTAGGGTGGATGTACACCGTGACGGAAAACATCATTTTATTGAATTTCGGCGCGGTGTGCCCTTAGCGCCACTTAAGGTACTGGGCAACAGCAAAAAGAGAGGAACTGTTGTAACCTTTTTGGCCGATGCGACAATTTTTGATACTCTGGAATATCGTTATGACGTCTTGGCTGCGCGCTTGCGGGAGCTGGCTTTCCTCAACAAAGGCGTAAAAATTACCCTGCGCGATACCCGAGACAAAGAAATTAAAGAATCAGTTTTTCAGTACAAGGGCGGCATTGTCGAATTTGTGAAAATGCTCACTGAGAAAAAGAACCCTTTGCAGAAAAAAATATTTTATGCACAGGGAGAAAAAGAGGGCATCCAGGTAGAAATTGCCCTGGAATACTGCGATACTTACTCCGAGCAGATTTTCACATTTGCTAACGCCATCCACACCCGCGAAGGCGGCACCCACTTAGAGGGATTTCGCACTGCCCTGACGCGGGCCATAAACGAGTATAAGAAAAAATTACAGCTCGATAAAAAAATGGAAGATTCCCTGACTGGAGATGACGTAAGGGAAGGCCTCACCGTCGTACTATCTATCCTCATCCCAAACCCACAATTTGAAGGCCAAACTAAAATGAAACTTGGCAATGGCGAGGTGAAGGGCATTGTACAGTCTATCGTATATGAACGACTCTGCGAATACTTTGATGAAAACCCCAATGACGCCAGGCGCATCATCGAAAAATGCATCCAAGCAGCATCAGCTCGTATTGCAGCCCGCAAAGCCAAGGAGCTGGTACGCCGCAAGTCAGCTTTAGAGGGCTCCGGGTTGCCTGGAAAATTAGCTGATTGCAGCGCGCGGGATCCACAGATCAGTGAACTTTTTATTGTAGAGGGCGACTCTGCGGGCGGCTCAGCCAAACAGGGCCGTAACCGACATTTTCAGGCAATCCTACCTCTCAAAGGAAAGATTACCAATGTCGAAAAAGCTAAGCTGGATAAAATTCTAACGGATGGCGAAGTCGGCGCTCTCATCACCGCTATCGGAACGGGCATCGGCGACGATTTTGATCTATCCAAAATCCGCTACCACAAAATTGTCATCATGACCGATGCCGACGTGGATGGCGCCCACATACAGACCCTGATTCTGACATTTTTCTTTCGTTACATGCCGCAAGTCATTGAAGCGGGATATCTCTATATTGCGCGTCCCCCACTTTACCTGATCAGCAAAGGGAAAGAAAAATTCTACGCTTATTCAGATGACGAGAAAAATAAAATTGTCAAAGACTTCAAGGACGATAAATACCATATCCAGCGCTACAAAGGTCTTGGCGAAATGAATCCAGAACAGCTTTGGGAAACAACGATGTCTCCCGAGAATCGTGTTCTCATGCAGGTCTCTATGGATGATGCTGTAATTGCCGACGAGACTTTTGTTATTCTCATGGGGGATGAAGTCGAACCACGCAGGCGCTTTATCGAAGAAAACGCCCGTAAGGTTGAAGAGCTCGACCTCTGATCTTTTGTAATTGCGCGCTAAAAGTTCGGGGAAACATCGCTATGGTATAGAATGCTTGCAGGCAAACCAATCTTCAAGTTCCGCGCGCCGTTTTACGGGATTAAATTCCGTAAAACGGTACTCGGCAATACCTTCAGTGACAAATGGATCGCCCTGAAAAAAATTACGTACTTCAGCTTCACTCCCAGCCCGAGCGATAATTAGCCCACCGGTGCGCGGTACTTTCGGCCCCGAAAAGAGAATCATATTCCTATCGTATCCTACCGCTAAAAATTCGCGGTGTGCGGCGGTGTGTTGTTCGACAACATCCAGGTTCTTTATATAGGTAATGTCGATCAGAAAATGCTTCATAATGACAACACAGAACTTGTCACCACAACAGCAAAGTAAAAAATCCGGTAAAGCCCAAACTTTATCTTACTTTTTTAAGGCTTACATTACAAAAAATAACTGTAAAACCTAACGTTTCAGTATATCCCTAAAACTGCCGAAGAGATTTTCTGGCTTGTCAAACTCGGCAAAAGTTACTGGAATAACCCCGGCGCCCCCATGGGATTGCCGGGCTTACCGTCACGGGTAAACGTATCGAACAGCAGGCGAAGGCCTACCTGCAGCCACCAGGATGTCCGGTCTGTTTCACGGCGCCGCTCATCCACTTCTTTTTGCCAGCCAAAGGTCAGATCAAGATTCACGTAATCAGTGTGCAGGTACCGAAATCCGCTCTGGTAGGCCAAGGTAGGGCCAATAATTTCATAGGGATC
>CALHRC010000208.1 GCA_938038265.1 uncultured bacterium | reverse complement strand
TGCCATAGTTATGGCACCCCCAGTAGATAGGGAATTCCCTATCTGTTACGGAATTCCTGAACAAAGTAGCCGCCGTGGGGTAAAGAACCATCCCGCTTTACCCCTTGGGTTTTTTAGTTACTAAAAACTGCATTATGTCTCATCTTTGATAGGGAATTCCCTATCTGGTATGGAAATCCATACCTTGTTCAGGAATTCCTGAACAAAAGCAGCACTACATCCCTCCCTTAGGGCTTGTTAGTTACTAAAAACCGGTATTATGTCGCCTGAAGGCTGGTTTCCTGATGTGGAATTCCCTATCTGGTATGGAAATCCATACCCTGTTCCGGAATTCCTGAACAGAGTTTTCCTTGTACAGCATGGAATTCCATACCCCGGTGTGTCTCAAGGTAAAGAAGAGCTGGGGGTAGCGGAAGACCGGCAGGCCCAGGTTTCGAGAGGGTTATTGAGAACCGGTGCCCCAGGTTTTGCGTTTTGCGGCGTACGCCGCAAAAACCGGCATAAGTGCTTGGGGCAGGCGGGGGCGGGAGCCCCCTTATTTACTTTTTTTGCGGGGGAATTCCCCATTGGTTGATCTGCGGGCGTGCTATTAGGAACACAACGGCAAGTGGAGCGCTCCAACGCGACGCCCGGGTGCTACCTGCAGCGTGTAGCGTACGATGTGGCATTCAGGATTGCTAGCGTCTGGTCTGCTACCCAAAGTGCAGACTGTTCTGCTCATTTACCGGCTTGATCCCCATGAAAAGTTCTATGACTTAAGATTGCTAAAGCTGCGCAAAGGTGTATGTTTTCTCCCCTAAGGTGACATTTTCAGCTGATATTATTTGACAGTAGCAAGGCGCTCTGTGGTGCTGCGCAGGTGATTGGCCTGCGTCATATCGCCAAAGCCTACCGGGGCGATGAATTTGTAATACGGGACTTTAATCTTGAAGTTAGCGCTGGTGAATTTTTGGCATTACTTGGCCCTTCCGGTTGTGGTAAAACTACACTACTGCGGCTTATTGCCGGCTTAGAAACACCTGACCGCGGCGAAATACTGATCGACGGCAGAGATGTAACACATGTTCCAGCAGAACAGCGGCCTGTTAATACGGTGTTCCAGAACTACGCCTTATTCCCGCACATGACAGTTGGTCAGAATATTGCTTTCGCACTCAAAATTCGCAAATTTAGTAAGATAGAGATACAGACTGCTGTTCAGGAAATCCTGAACAAAGTTCACCTTTCTGGCTACGAAAACAGATGGCCTCGCGAGCTCAGCGGCGGACAGAAGCAGAGGGTGGCCTTAGCACGTGCGCTGGTGAACAAGCCTAAGGTACTGCTGCTTGACGAACCGATGGCGGCGCTTGACGAAAACTTGCGTCGCAAAATGCAGCTTGAGCTCAAGGAGCTGCAGCGCGATTTGGGTATTACTTTTATCATGGTTACCCACGACCAGGATGAAGCTCTTGCGATGGCCGACCGGGTTGCTTTATTGAATGCGGGCAGCCTTGAGCAGATTGGCACGCCAGCTGAATTGTATAACCATCCGCGCAGCGAATTTGCCGCTCGTTTTGTTGGAGAAAACAATTTTTTTAATTTTGAAAAAGTTGCAGGGGGGATGTATCTCTACCAATTTGAGCTTGGCCGTCTCGAAATTCCCGGCGTTAGAAAAGAAAATTTCAGAGCAGCGGTACGGCCTGAATCCATTAAATTGCATCCTACGGCAGAAACCGCGTTATTTTCCGTGCAGGTTCAAAGTGTTATTTTCAAGGGGGCCACAATCGTGATGAACGGGAGGGCTGCGCAGGGTATTGCGATACTTGCCGAATTTTCTTCGACAGCATGGCCGGCAATTAGAGAAGGTGACACAGTTTATTTGTCGTTTTCTGCAGGAGATGTCATTGTTCTCGAAGATTAACAGGGTATTTCCGTTTCTGGTCCAGCCCGGAACGTTATGGCTGCTGCTGTTTACCGGCCTTCCTTTACTGGTAGTACTGAACTTAAGTTTTCTTTCACGTAACTCTTACGGGCGCGTGGTGTATGAATATACCATCGCAAACTACACACGACTTTTACAGTGGGAAGAGTTGCTGATAATATTGCGTTCCATGTGGCTTTCTCTCGAAGTCACTTTGCTCTGTCTGCTGTTCGGTTATCCACTGGCGCTGTTTTTGTCACGAGCTGCGCGACGGTTGCAGCCTTTTCTTCTGTTGCTGGTAATTGTTCCTTTCTGGACCAGCTCATTGGTACGCACCTATGCCTGGATAACCATCCTGCAAACAGAAGGTTTGCTTAACTCTTTTCTAATGTCTGTCGGATGGACCAGCGAGCCACTGACCCTGCTCTACAACCATGGCGCTATCTTGCTGGGAATGACGTATAATTTTCTGCCATTTATGATATTGCCCGTTTATGCCTCTCTGCAGAAACTCGACCCCACGCTTATTGACGCAGCCCGCGATTTAGGCGCAAGTTCGCTGCAGGTATTACTGCGGATTATTCTGCCTTTGAGCAAGGGTGGAATTATTTCAGGCGCAATTTTAGTATTTATTCCCGCGTTAGGTTATTTTTTCATTCCAGACCTAATGGGTGGCAATCGGGTTATTCTTGTCAGTAACCATATTAGCCTGCGCTTCACTCAAGCCCGCGACTGGCCCTATGGTGCCGCCCTGTCAGTTGCACTCATAGTACTGACCTTATTGCTCATTGCAATGTTCCTGCGGTGGTCAAAACGCAGCGGCGAAAAAGTGGAGCTGGCATGAGAGAACTTTGGCGGCAACCTGGTTTATTTACTTACGCAATCTTTGCGGTACTTTTTCTTTACCTGCCAATTCTGGTACTTGTGGTCTATTCTTTTAATGAAAATGCATCGCAAACACAGTTTTCAGCTTTCTCGCTGAAGTGGTACGCCGCTCTGCTCAGTAATGAGCGCGTTCTCACTGCTGCCGGTAATAGCCTGCTGGTTGCCGCTTTATCTGCTCTGGTGGCGACCGTATTAGGTACCCTGCTGGCTGTCGGGATGTGGCGCTATAAATTTCGTGGGCAACAGGCGGTGCGCTTTCTTTTTTTTGTTCCAGTCATCATACCTGAAGTCGTCATGGGGATTTCCTTTCTGGCCCTGTTCAACCTTTTGGGAGTGCGCCTTTCACTGCTGACAGTCATCATTTCTCATATAACTTTTTGTTTGCCGTTTGCTGCGTTAGTTGTTCAGGCACGGCTCGAAGACTATGATCTATCGCTTGAAGATGCCGCACGTGATTTAGGCGCTTCTCGGTTTACGGTGTTCACGCGGATCACCTTGCCGGTTTTGTGGCCGGGAATTGCCGGCGGTGCTTTACTGGCAGCGACCATCTCACTCGATGACGTAATCATCAGCTTTTTTGTCTCAGGACCTACAAGTACAACCTTGCCGGTAAAAATATTCTCTATGGTGCGCGCCGGGGTTAAGCCGGATATCAATGCCCTCTCTACGTTAATGCTGGTGGGAACTTTAACTTTAGCCTATATGGCTCACCGATTGCGGAACTCTTCCAGAAATTTTTGAGGTCAATATATAAAAGTATAACCTTGCCCAACACTATTTGGGCGATAACCGCCAATATTTTACCTAATAAAATTTTTTCTTTTTGATAGGTCGTCAAACCAATGCTATATATATACATTAATATAAAAGGAGGGAATTATGAAACAAGCAACTATAAGAGTAATTACTTTCATGACATTTCTGTTCAGTCTTACTTGCGCCTCAGTACAGCAGGATGAGCGCGGCGTCATTCGCACATTCGGCAAACTGGATGACACGGTGCATACGCCAGGACTGGTGTGGTACAATCCGTTATTCTCGACGCTGCTTACGGTTCCCGTCAGAACGGTGAACCAGGAAGTAAAACTCAGCCTGCCGTCGCGGGAAGGAACTACCATCCAGGCAGAAATTTCAATTCTATATAGGGTAAAACCGGAAAAAGTACGTTACATCCTTGAAAACATCGGGGAAGACTATGAAACCACCCTTATTCTGACAACCTTTCGCTCGGCAGCAGCCGACGTTTCTGCCCGTCACTTTGCTAAAGAAATGCACAGTACAGAACGTACGAATATTGGCAATGAAATAACCGAACTGATGAACAAGCGGCTTATGGATCGCGGTTTTGAAATTGAAACGGTAATGCTAAAAAGTATCATTTTGCCGCAAGGTTTGGCTCGTTCTATTGAAGAGAAACTACAAGCAGAACAAGATGCCCAGCGCATGCAATTCGTGCTGCAACGGGAAGAATTAGAAGCACGACGCAAAATTGTCGAAGCTGAGGGAATTCGCGATTCCCAGAAAATTATTTCTCAGGGCTTAATGCAAAACGCGTTGCAATGGCGGGCCATCGAAGCATTTCGTGAATTAGCAAACTCGCCCAACACGAAGATAATTATTACGGACGGGAAAACACCCCTTTTTATCCCCGAGGATAAAAAATAGGAGAAGAAAGTAGATGTTTGAATTTTGCGGCTACGCCGCAAAATTCAAACAATAGCCTTTAACCGTTAGCAGTCAAAGTTTTGTAGATATAAGCCTGGGCGCCGATCATGATAGGCACAATCAATACCACAGCAGCCAGCGTGAAAATCAGACCAATGTAAGGGTGGATAGCGTTACCGATACCGATCAGAATTCCGGCAGCAATAACTACCGCGATATAGAGCAGAGTCATTCCACCGAAAATAACCCATTTATGACCATAAGTGAGCTCATTTGATTTTTTAATTGCCTCAATGGGATCCATCCCCCGATCCACCACGAGCAACGGTGCCAATGACCAGGCAATGGCAATGACATAACCGGGTATGATCAGAAAGATAATTCCGGTGTACATACCAATCATAAAGAAAGCCATAACGAGAAAGAACTCCCCCATGAACTTGCGGTACTGGGGATTGAAAATCTCTGTCATGCTAATGCCTTCCGCACGTGCCATTTTTGCTGCGATGCTAAACATGCCAATCGTGGTTCCTACGTTGAGATAGGGAATCCAAATAGTTAATACCCATAGTATCCCGTTGACAATAAGCGCGGCAGCATTACGGAGGCCAATCTTAATGCCCTCATTAAAAAATCCGCCAATAGTTAGTTGGTTCATAGACCCTCCTAAAAAACTTTATTTTGGTAAACCCGCAAGCATTTGAAAACTCACTTCAAATTGCTTGGGATTTAACCCAAGCCACCGAGAGGGTAGCCTACCGATTATAATCATCAATTTAGTTTGCAAACTCATTTTTTTACTAAAAGCTATGGTAAGCAGCTAAGCAATCCCTAAAGTGCATTGGTGGGTTATATGTCACACTCTTTGTAGGCAATTCCCCACCAAAGATGAGACATAATGTATGTTTTTAGTAACTAACAAGCCGGATGTATGCTGCCTTTGTTCAGGAATTCCTGAACAGATAGGGAAAATCCATCCCTTAAACCCCCGCGGGCATTTTGCCCAAAGATTCGTCCGACACAAACTGTCGGACAAAATCGCCATCCGACACCTTCTGTCGGACGGTGCTTATTGGGGAATTCCCCACCAAAGATGAGACATAATGTATATTTTTAGTAACTAACAAGCCGGATGTATGCTGCCTTTGTTCAGGAATTCTAAGAACAGATGGGGAATTCCACATCAGGAAAACCATCCCCCAGGCGACATAATCTCGTTTTTTAGTAACTAAATACTCGTAAGCGG
>CALHRC010000207.1 GCA_938038265.1 uncultured bacterium | reverse complement strand
GTTCTATGGGATAACTATACAGTGTATAAATATCCCCAGCAGCGGGTTCTATGGGATAGCTATACAGTGTATAAATATCTCCCAGGCAGCGGGTTTTATAGGGATAGCTATACAGTGTATAAATATCCCCCAGCAGTGGGTTTTATAGGGATAGCTATACAGTGTATAAATATCCCCCAGCAGTGGGTTCTATGGGATAGCTATACAGTGTATAAATATCCCCCAGCAGCGGGTTCTATGGGATAGCTATACAGTGTATAAATATCCCCAGCAGCGGGTTCTATGGGATAGCTATACAGTGTATAAAACTTCAAGCAGGTTACTATTTTTTCTCTAAGAAGATAAAGTATTCCTGGTTGCCTTTCAGGCCTTTGACGGGGGCAGGCTCTCGGTAGCGAATTTCCCAACCTGCCTCTGTGGCAAAGTAACAGAAGTCATCGAGCAACTGGAGTGCTTTTTTCCTGTCTGTGAGTATGCCTTTCTTTAGCCATTCTACTTCCCGGCGCGCTATCTCAAACTGCGGCTTAAACAAAAGGGCGGCTGAGGTGAGACCCGGTCGGCGCAATTCATCGATTTTAGGCAAGATCTGTCGTAGGGATATAAAAGATACATCCGCCGTGAAATGCTGCGGCAAAAAAGGCAACTGTTCTTTCGTCAGGTGTAGGAAATTAGTGCGCTCAAGCAGAAAAACCCTGGGGTCACGCCGCAGTGGCTCGGCTAACAGGCCATAGCCCACGTCAATGGCCAGTACCCGACTGGCGCCATGCGCTAACAGGGTCTGCGTAAAGCCGCCCGTGGCAGAACCAATATCGGCCAGGTCTGAGCCCGCCACCGGAAATTTGCAGTACTCCAGCAGAGGCGCTAGTTTGCCCCCCGAACGGGAAACAAAGGCTTTGCGGCCCCGGATGCGCACGATATCGCCTTCCCGGTATAGGGCACCTTCTTTTGCAACCGGTACATCATTGACAAGTACCTTGCCCGCAAGAATTAGCCCCCTAGCTTCAAAAACCGACGCGGCCATCTTAGAGCTGACGAGGTATTCTATGAGGGTCATGAACGGCGTTTTGCGAAATAAAGAGGCAGTTTCTGAAAAAATTCTGCAGTGGGGAAGTGTCTCTCGGCGTAGCGTTGCAATTTGTTGGCTATACGCTGTATCATTGCACGGGTTTTTTCTACACCGTATAGAGAGATATAGGTGAGTTTATCGCCATCTTTCTGCGCTTGCTTTCCCAGTTCTGCTGCGGTACCGGTGGCGTCGAGCAAGTCATCGGCAATTTGGAACAGTTTCCCTAAGGCCAACCCATAGGTTGAATAGAGCGACAAATCAGCCGCATAGGGGACAAAGGGCAGCACAAAGCTAATTTCAATTAGGCGGCCTGTTTTTTTACGGTGTATAATTTTCAAAAGGGATGGATTTAGCTGGTGGGCACTCCTGGTATCGAGGTATTGACCGCCGACCATCCCGGCAGGGCCAATGGCTGCCGCAAAGAGCCTGATACCCTCAGGCGGCATTTCTGCTAACGCCAGACATTCAAAGGCCAGCGCCTGCAGGGCGTCCCCGGCTAAAATAGCGACATCCTCCCCAAATTTTTTATGGTTACTTGGTTGGCCGCGCCTTAAATCGTCGTTATCAAGTGCGGGCAGGTCGTCATGGATTAGAGAATAGGTATGCAGCAGTTCAAGGGCGGCTGCCAACCATAGTGCTTTACTCTGCGGCATTCCACTGGTGCGGGCCGCTTCAAGGCAGATTAGCGGTCGTATGCGTTTTGCCGCACCACTAAATAGGCTGTAATAGATTGCTTCGCAGAGACCATCGGGGGCTTCTGCCAGAGTAGTTTGGCTAAGCAGCTTACGAAACAAAGTGTCAAAAGCAAGCTGCTGCTCGCTCAGATAAGCCTGAAAATCCCCACAGCCAAAGTTCACTGGCCGACAAGTTCAAGGCCGCTGAAGAAAAAGGCGGTTTCAATAGCGGCATTTTCTTTTGAATCCGAGCCGTGTACCGCATTTTCGCCTTTGGATTTTGCGAACAATTTGCGTATGGTATTGGGCGCGGCTTCCGCCGGATCTGTGGCGCCAATGACTTCCCGCCAGTGGGCCACCGCATTATCGCGTTCGAGTACTGCTGCGATAACCGGGCCGGAGGCCATGAAATCAGTTAATTCGCCAAAAAAAGGACGGGCGCTATGTACGGCGTAAAAACCCATGGCCTGCTCTTTGGTTAGGCGCAGGCGCTTGAGGGCGCGGATCTGAAAACCTTCTTCTTCAATGCGCTTTAAGATCGCGCCACTGTGACCGGCTTTTACCGCATCCGGTTTAATCATCATGAATGTATATTCCTTAGAAAAATATCCCTGTTGCATGCTGTCTCCTAAAAGTAAAAAACTTAAAGGCAGCTTTTGTTCTTTAGACAGGATGTCAATTGCCTATGGTTTGGGGTTTACAACCTGATTATAGAGGCGAGTCAGACCGTCATGCAGACAGCTTCGCTTAAAGAACTGGCGGTTAGGTTCGAATTGTTTAACAACCAGGTACAAAACCGCTACCGGGAATTAAATTTCCCCGACGTTGAAGCTGAACTCAATGAGCTGCGCCAGCGGCTTGAAGATCCCTCCCTGTGGCAAAGTGATAAAGTCGATAAGATGCGCGAAATACAAATGAGGATGGCTGTCTTAGAGCGCAAACTAGAAGCCTGGACACAGCTTCTCCGAGAGTGCCGCGATACCGGCGAATATCTGGAAATTGCCCGCATGGAAAACGAAGAAAGTTTGGCGGGTGAGATTACTGAAAAACTGAACTCTCTTGAAGCAACTTACGCTAAATTAGACTTAGAAAGTCTGCTTAACGGTCCCGATGACTTCCGCAATTGCTTCATGAATATCCACCCTGGCGCTGGCGGTACCGAATCCCAAGACTGGGCCGAAATGCTGCTGCGGGCTTATACCCGGTACTGCGAAAGGGTTGGTTTTTCCGTGGAAATGCTTGACTATCAAGAAGGCGAAGAGGCGGGCATTAAGAATGCAACCTTGTATGTCAAAGGCCAAAATGCTTATGGGTTTCTCAAAGCCGAAAATGGCATCCATCGTTTAGTGAGGATATCCCCCTTTGACGCCAACAAGCGCCGGCATACCTCATTTGCTGCCGTACATGTCAGCCCAGAACTTTCGGATGACGTGCAAATTGAAGTGTTAGATAAAGATTTGCGTATTGATACCTACCGTTCCAGCGGAGCCGGCGGGCAGCACGTCAATAAAACCGAATCGGCAGTGCGCATCACCCATATCCCCACGGGCATTGTCGTCGCTTGCCAGACAGAGCGCTCGCAAATCCAGAACCGGGAAACCGCCCTAAAAATGCTCAAGGCCCGCCTCTATGAGAAGGCACAAGAAGAAAAACAAAAAGAGATCGAAGCTAAATCTGGTGAGCGCAAAGATATTTCATGGGGCAACCAAATCCGCTCCTATGTCTTTCACCCCTATAATATGGTTAAAGACCTGCGCACCGGACATGAAACTGCCGATGTGCATGGCGTCATGAACGGCGAATTTGATGAATTTATCGATGCCTACCTCAGACAGCTCAATAGTGGGGTTTTTCTTGGTAAAGGTGGGGATATCGAGTAGGGCAACCGAAAAACGTCAGCGGTAGTTATTATACTGCAGTGGAATAGGCAGGTCAGCTTTATTAAGTAACTGTATGACCGCCTGAAGGTCATCTTTTGATTTTCCGGTAACGCGCACCTTGTTGTCCATGCTCTGGCTCCTCACCTTAAGGCCACTGTCTTTAATAAGCTGGTGGATTTTTTTCGCGTGTTCAGGTGCAATACCCGCAACAAAGGTCACTTTCTGCCGTTGGGTACCACCCGATGCCCCTTCGGGCTTGCCGTATTCGAGCGCCTTGAGGGAGATCCCACGCTTGACACATTTACTTTCAAAGACATCTTTTAATTGACCCAACTTGTTTTCGTCATCGCCAATTAAAATGATCTCGTCTTTATTCATCTCAATAGCAACTTTAGTTCCTTTAAAGTCAAAACGAGTGGCAATTTCGCGCTGGGTTTGGTCAACCGCATTGGTTAGCTCCTGGCGGTTTATTTCGGAAACAATATCAAACGATGCTTCTGCCATAAACCCGGGCTATGTTTGGGAATTAGACTGTCAAGCCACAAGAGAAACATGAAATTTATTAGTATATAGACCGCAATTTTTGATCGAAACTGAAATTGGTGAAGTATGCCCTAACCGCACTGTTTTGGGGATTTTGTGTCAGCCTGCCGGCGCTTTTTGCAGCCGATACACTGAAATCAACTGGTGGTTATCTCGAACTAGAAAACTTGAAAAGATTACACCGGGATTTAATGACAAGCTGGGATCCTCTGGCACTGGTGGTTGAAGTAAAATACCAAAACCGCTCAGTGCGCTTCAAACCAGCAGAAAAATTCTATACCAGCGGGCCTTTTATGGTTGCTCTCGAAACCCCCGCGCAGCTACGCCATGGCAAGGTCTGGCTGCCAAATGAATTAGTCGAAGAAATTATCACAGAGTTGAACCTGCCTGTTAGATATTCGTTTTTACAATCCGGGCTGAAAGTAAAGCAACAGCAGACACCCAGACGGGGGGATGGAACGACTTCGGCAAAACCTCTCTCTGGAGCGTTTCAAAGCAAAGTGCCGGAGATCATCGTCCTCGATGCCGGCCATGGTGGTAAAGATCCCGGCGCCTATGGCGCGCTTGAGAGCGTGGAAAAAGACATCACACTACAGACTACCCGTGAACTGGCGCGGCACCTCAAGAACATTTTCCCGGCAAGCAAAGTTGTTCTGGTACGCTCCAGAGATAAATTTATCAGCCTCGAAGACCGCTCACAGGTAGCCAATAAATACTTTAGTAATGAGAAAAATACCATCTTCTTGAGTATTCACTGCAATGCCACCCTCTCTCCTAAGGTCAGGGGTTTTGAAATCTATTATCTAGCGGTAAATCCCTCTAACATGTCGTCACGAGAGACTGAATTGCGCGAGAACCGGGTAGCCGGCTC
This sequence comes from uncultured bacterium, assembly GCA_938038265.1. GTDB lineage: Bacteria > Spirochaetota > Leptospiria > Turneriellales > Turneriellaceae > CALHRC01. The sequence continues at coordinate 5,618 of CALHRC010000207.1, read as the reverse complement.
AAAACACATTCGGGCTTTGTCTTCCCGCCTGATCAATGCCAGCATCCAATTTGAGAGTAAAACGCTTGCCAGAGTAATTGAAAAATCTATGAAAGTCGAATTACAGGGAAAGGTGGAAAGTCGGGGCGTACGTAAGGCCGACTTTGCTGTTCTCCGCGGTTCGCTGATGCCCTCTGTTTTAATTGAGTTAGGCTATATTACCAACCGGCAGGAAGCGCAGATGCTGCAATCCGCAGAATTTCGCGCGGCATTTAACCAGGCCATTGCCGAAGCGATCACAGAATACAGCCGACGCCTGCCCTGAAATAGAGAACAGAGCAAAATATGGCCCCAAAATTACTCTTAGTATTAGACACATTTAAGACGAAAAGCCAGGATCGCCTCTTCCTGTTCCGTCTGTTTGCCACCATCCTCGCTGTGGATTTTATTGCTTTTCTTTCATTAGCTTCGATATCCCCCCTGCGGCTACTAAACCCGCTGGGTTTTCTTTCTGCAAGAGAACTGGATAGCCGCCCTGAATTAAAACTTTATTTTCCCAGGGCTTTTAAGACAGAAAATAGCGAACAGCAATCCGAACTGCTGGAAACCAAACAGAAGGTTTACCAGCTCACTATCCCCGAAGGAGAAGGGCGCACTAATGCTATTCTGGAAAATGCCCGGCATATTACGGCACAGTTAGAAGCAGGCAGCGATGATATGAAAGCACGTCGCATTATTAAAGAAAAAAACAGCTTTTTGGATTTCTGGCTGTACCGCAATACCCTAATTGTCAGAATCAATCCCACTGCCTGGTCGGCCATCCCTGCAAAAGAACAGCCTCTAGCACAGGCATCGGTTGAGAAATCCTTAGCTGCCAACCTACCCGTCGAAGCTGTAGTATTGGATTTCAGCGCCCGACCCTAAGTCGCGGCACGGTTAGGGCTAAAGCTAATGCCACTAACCCTAGATAATACCAAAGCTCTCCCAACCTCGCATATATGGTGGGGGGCAGCTTTACCAGCGGCACTTCATAGACCCGGTCCGCTTTCTCAAACAGTGGGGTTTCACCCGAAATGCGTCCGGCGCTGTCAATAAGAGCACTCACACCGCTATTGGTGGCCCGGACAGTCGGCAGGCGCAATTCTATCGAACGCATACGCCCCAACTCCATGTGCTGGTAACTCTCTATTGAGCGGCCAAACCAGGCGTCATTGGTGATATTCACTATTACAGTAGCTTTCTTGCCGGTACGGTTAAAAAAATCACGGACAAAACCTGAAGGAATGATCTCATAGCAGATTACTGGTAACAAGTAAGCTTTTTCATGTGGGAAAAGAGCAAAGCGAGTACCATGGCTGAAATCAGAAATTTCAGGAAAGGCATTTTTCAACCACGGGAAGGTATTTGCTAAAGGCATAAATTCGCCAAACGGCAGCAGAAAAACTTTTTGGTAATTCTCTACGACCTCTCCTTCTTTCGAGAGCAGTGACATGTTACTGTAGTTTTTATCGGCGCTATCATCATTAAGGATGTCATTGATGACCACGGGCAACTGGATATGCTGCAACATTCGGTTAACTTCGCTACGCAAAAAACTACTGCGCTGCAGGCTCAAAAATGGTGTCGCACTTTCGGGCCAGACGACCAAATCCACCTCTCGGCCTGCCTGCCGCTCTTGCTCAACAATACGGATAGTTTGATCTACCATCGCAGTCACCGCTTCATATAAGGCGGAACGAGCATTGCGCAGGTGACTGAAACTCAGAGGAGTATTCCCCTGGGGGACGACGACCCTCAATTTCTCAGCCTCTGCAATGCGAGCAGTTTCTATTTGGTAACGCACGAGACCATAGCCATGAAAGACGATAAAGAGCAAAAGTCCGGGCAGCAGTTTTCGGAGAACTCCATCCTGCTCACGCATTTTATCGATAATCGCTTCATAAAAACTAAAGGATATCGCAAACCATAAGAGAGATAACCCGCGGGTGCCAAAAATATCCGCAGCCTGCACAAATAGCAGATCGGCACTGACCAGATTGGCGCCATACCACGGAAAGAGCTGCCAACTGGCCAACTCAGCCATCCCCCAGAAAAAAGTCTGGCGTAACAAATTCAATTCCGCCAGCTTGCGCCAGCGGGGATGTACCGGTATATGCTGGATTTTTTCCCGCCAGAATAGATTTAACACAAAATAAATCAGAAATCTGGTACCAGTACCCAGTGAGTATAAAATAAAAACAGGAATAGCGGCAAGTAGCGGCAGATGCCCGTGGATTTCAATGGTATGCACCAGCCAGTGATAGCCCAACAAGTTCACCGATAGCGCCCAGACTACAAACCAGCTGAAAGCTCGCCTGAGGGTCAAGCGCTCCGTTTCCAGCAGGTAAAACACCGGCCAGAGCGCGATAAAGCCCAGCGGCCAAATTTTCCAGGGGGCAAATGAAAGGGCAGCAAGCGCCGAGCTTATGACCAGATAAAAATAAGCGCGAAAATTTTTGAATTCTTTCATGAGCGTCCGTGGATTTCTTTTAGTTTTCGGGCAACCGCAGGGGGGACCTGGTCATCTACATTGCCCCCGAGTGATGAGACTTCTTTAACAATCGAGGATGAAATAAATGAGTGTTCGCTATTGCTCATCAAAAATATGGTTTCGAGGTCGTGAAATAACTTGTTGTTCATTAGAAAAATGGCATGCTCATAGTCAAAATCAGACACCGCGCGCAAACCGCGGATCACAATGCGCGTATCACGCTTGCGGCAAAAATCAGCCAGCAACCCCTGGAAAGTCGTAACCTCTACACGGGGCTCGCCAGCATATACCTCAGAGATCAGCTCAACCCGCTCATCAGGGCTAAGTAGGTTTTTTTTGGATGTATTTCGCAAGACAGCAATGGTCAGATGATCGACAACCTGCAGAGCCCGGCGTACAATATCCAAATGGCCGTTAGTAAATGGGTCAAAACTTCCAGGATAAACCGCACGTTTCATAAGCCATTCTTTTATGGCTTGACGTGGGGTCGTGTTTTTTTATTGTTAACCTTATTTGATAATCTGTTATCAATAAGGGCTGCCTACCTACCAAAGAGAATTCTGGAAAATCCAGACTCAAAATAGGCAGTTGGAGAAAATTTTATGGCACTGAAAAGGCATCATCAAATTAAAATAATGGGGATATTATGCCTTTTTTTTCTAACTTCCTCCCTGTTCCCTGTTAATAAACTAACCTGGAAATTACTGCAGAAAGGCAACATTGCTAAAGCTACCTTTCCCTCTGAATTAAAAAACCTCGCCGGAAAAGAAGTGGTCATCCCCGGTTATATGGTGCTCATTGAAGGCGAATCAGAACGCCCTAAAGAATTTTTACTCGTACCAGTAGCCGGAATGTGCGTACACCTACCACCGCCACCTGCCAACCAGATGATCTTTGTCAGATTGGCCCCGGGCACCAGGTCAGGCTTTTACTGGGGAGCAGTAGAAATCACCGGTATTTTAGAACTCACCACCGAGAAAAGTCCGTTCGGTAAAGCGGGTTATACCATCCACACTGCCAAAATGCGAAACCTGGATAATTTTTAATGACTCAACCCGTGCTGCAAGTTTCAAACCTACGCTTTCATTACCCGCAATCCAGTGCGGAATTACGCTTAGATTCCTTTATCTTAAACTTAGGTGAACGTGTGTTTGTAGAAGCCCCCAGTGGCGCCGGCAAGACAACTCTACTCTCGCTCATCGCCGGAGTATTACAACCAGTATCTGGCTTTATTGAACTGCTGGGGCAACCCTTCAGCTCCCTGCCGGAAACCAAACGCGACTACCTGCGCGGATGTCATATCGGCTATATCTTTCAGCAGTTTAACCTACTGCCCGAACTGACCGCACGCGAAAACCTGCTTTTATTAGAGGTAATTTCTCCCGACCGTTTCCGAGGGATGAGCGCCAGCCAACGACAACAACAATGGAGTCAATTAGCTTCTGCACTGGGTATTGGAACCTTTCTGGACCGCCCAGCAAATCGTCTCAGCATGGGACAGGCCCAACGGGTCGCAGTTATGCGAGCCTTACTCGGACGCCCCGCATTGATCCTCGCCGATGAGCCCACCTCGGCACTCGATGCCGATAACCGCGACAGCTTTTTGATCTTGCTGGAACAGCTCTGCAGCAGCCAGGGAACCGCACTGGTTTTTGTGAGCCATGATGCCCAACTAAAAAACAGGTTTGAACGCCAAATCAAATTATCGCCGATGACCGATACAAATGAATGAGGATATATGACCTTACTGGGCTTTTTACAAGTATCTTTGCGTTCCCGACGGACAATGGTCACTTTGGCTACCGCCGGGCTGTTTATCTCCCTGTGCCTATTGTTATTACTCGAAAAAGCCACCCAAGCCCTTGACAACCATTTCCAAAAAACTACCGGCGGAGTGCACCTGCTCGTCGGCCCGCGTGGCAGTGAAACCGACCTGCTGCTGCAAGGACTGTTCTTCCAAGGACAGGCCCAAAATACCTTGCCACAAGTACTGGCAAAACAGTGGCGCCGGGACGCACGCATAGCCGAAATAGCTTCGTTTTCATCAGGCGACAGCTACCGGGGACACCCGGTTGTGGCCATAGAGCCCGCTTTTTTTACTTCAATGGCACCAGGAGCTCCCTTAAAGCCAACCATGGGGCATTTGCCCGAAAAACCAGCCGATGTTTTAGCTGGCGCCCAGGTAGCCCGTAAGTTAAATTTAAAATTACACGACGAAATACACTTAACCCATGGTGCTGCTAGCTCGTCCATTATGGCAGAATATAACGAACATGATGAGATAACATTTACTGTAACCGGAATCCTACCTGCCACTGGTACCGCTTTAGATAGGGCTCTGTACATCCACCCCGATGCTATGGAGTTATTACATGATAATCACAACCACCACCAGCAGCCTAAGGTCAATGGCTTTTATTTACGACTGAACAACCCGCGGGATATTCTGACCTTAAAATGGGAACTACAACAACAGAAAGAAGAACCACTCACGGCAATCTTACCAGCCATGACTTTAGCAAGCCTCAGAGAGCAGATCGCCACTGCCGAGACAGTCTTGTTTGCACTATCGGTTCTGGTGTTCCTCTCCAGTCTGCTCACCCTCGGACTGTTTATGACAGTTCTTCTCCGTGAGCGCCAAAAAGAAATGGCCATCTTGCGGGCACTGGGAGCCAGCCGCCTGAAAATTGCCCTGTTAGTGCTGTTCGAGAGTTGGTTGGTATGTACAGTAGCATCGCTGGTCGCAGTGCTGGCAGTAAATGGTCTGATTTTACTTACAACGGAAAAACTATTTGAACTGACGGGTTTTCCTCTGATGAGTTTGGGCTTAAGCTTAAGAGAAATTTTTATTTTATCTGCCGGATGGTTTACCGTAACACTCGCAGCCATTGTGCCGGTAATCATTCTTTACCGCCGTTCGCTATCCCGTGGATTGCAGAGCTAATACTTAGGCAGAAGAGAAAATTTTTTTAATGCCTATGATACTCATGGGGGATTCATATACCCCAGCAAGAGTCGGGTAAGGACTTTTCTCTAATTTACAGGATTGCTGGGTTGGTAGTTCTCAATATTCCAGAACAGGGGATTAAATTCCCCTGCAAGGCTTCAC
>CALHRC010000206.1 GCA_938038265.1 uncultured bacterium | reverse complement strand
TCGGGGATTTCTCCTCTCTGACCGATTGCTGCTGTGGGATGCTATCTCAGGTCAGGAAAAGCTTCAGGCACTTACTCTGCTAAACCTGACAGCAGTGCTGCGCAAAGAAAGAATTTTTTTAGAAGAAGCTTACTTGCAGGGCCATGTTGTACCTCAGGCGGGTTGGCAACGGGAGCTTGACGATTTCCTGGCACAGCTTAGAAAACATGCAGTTAAAGCACCGGCAGTACTCTATGCAGATGAATTCTCTTCGGGTGCCGCTTTATTGCAGGCAGCAGGATGGAACTCCTGTACTCTGCTTGTCTGCGGACAGAAATATAAAGCACCGCGATCATTGACTCTGCCCTCGGTTCGCAGCGTACTTGTTCTGACGAATGTAGCTGGTTCTGCATTGCCAGCATTAGAACATAATCTTGAATTCTGGGGCTACGGGGTTCCCGGTGTTCAGTGGAAACATATTTATGGTCAAATTGATAAAGAAAGAATTAGTAGAGTGCTACAGACAAAGCAATTTGATTTGCTTATCTATCGCGGTCATGCTGAAATAAAAGAAGGCAAACTGTGGGTGCCGCATGGCAATTTCTTTCTCACTCGTCTGCCGACGGCGTTATTTCTACATTTCGCTTGTACCGATTTTGCGCCGCCAGCTGAACTTACAGAATTGCCAGCGCGCTGGAATCTGTTACCTGCCTATCGCTTGCTTGATTTTGATGACAGCCAATTATTGCAGCAGCTTATACCTGCACTAATCCAAGGCGGATCTTTTTCTAATGTGCTCTCGGTTTTACAAAGTACCCCTTTTGTCATGGTACGTCGCTAAAACTAAAAATAAGGATGTTTTTTCTGACAGGTAGTACGAAATTAACTGGGAAAAATCCATGCAAGTTCTTTTCACAAGTTCCCTAAATAATCTACATCCACTACTCTTGACGGCAGAATATTTTAGATTTTATTGTAAATAGCAATCAATTCAGGGGGCGCTTGCACCAGCTCCAATAAGATGCCGGCGCCAATGGGAAATTCTTCATTGCCTTTGGGGTGAATAAAACAGACATCATGTCCGGCTGCTCCCTTGCGGATACCCCCCGGAGCCATGCGCACTCCTTGTGAGGTAAGGTATTCGACTGCGGCTGCAAGATCATCCACCCAGAAACCGAAGTGATTGAGAGGGGGTTCATTGACCCGTGGTTTTTTCTCGGGATCAACTGGTACCATCAGGTCAATTTCGACTTCAAAAGGGGCTTTGCCGGTAACCGCGATCTCTTCATCGACATTTTCTTTTTCGCTTTTATAGCTGCCTTGCAGGGTTAGGCCGAGTAGCTCGATCCAGAAGTGGTTTAGGGTTTCTTTTGAATTGCCGCCGATAGCTATCTGCTGTACTCCGAGAATACGAAAAGGACGTTTACTCATGGGCGTAGGGCTTGAAAATTCTGCCGGGCAGTCAATCTGAAAAACATTTACAGAGATATAATGGCTTTAAGTCAGGCTTATGTCGGATAAAATTTGCATAACTGGTGCGCGGGAGCACAATTTAAAAAACATTAGTTTAGAGATTCCCCGCGAAAAACTCGTAGTCATCACCGGCTTGTCGGGTAGCGGCAAGAGTTCGCTGGCATTTGATACCATCTATGCCGAAGGACAGCGCCGTTATGTCGAAAGTTTATCAGCATACGCGCGCCAATTCTTGGGGCAATTAGAAAAGCCGGATGTTGATTCTATTGAGGGGCTCTCACCCGCCATTTCTATTGAGCAAAAAACTACTCATCGCAATCCACGCTCGACAGTAGGTACCGTTACAGAAATTTACGATTACTTGCGTCTGCTGTTTGCCCGTATTGGTGAGCCTCATTGTTACTCATGTGGTCGCAAGCTCGAAGCACAGTCCATTGATATTATTGTCGAGCGGGTACTATCACTATTGGAGCGCTTTCCCAGCATTGAGGCGCTGAAACTGCAGGTATTGTCTCCCGTGATTAAGGCCAAGAAAGGAGAGCACAAGGAGCTGTTTCAGAAATTTCTCAAAGATGGTTTTATGCGGGTACGTGTCGATGGCAAGATTCGCGAACTTGAAGAAGACATCCAACTGAAGAAAAATAATAAACATGATATAGAATTGATTGTCGATCGTCTGGTGTTAAAAAAAGGCGGAGAGAGCTCACTGCGCAGCCGTCTGGCAGACTCGCTTGAATTAGCTTTGAACAAGGGGAACCAGCAGGCTATAGTATTTTTTGAAGGTCAAGATACCCATGAAAAAATTTCAGGGGAAGAGTATTTTAGTTCCCGGCTGTATTGCCCGGTATGCGACCTGGATTTTCCTGAAATTACACCGCGTCTTTTCTCTTTCAATTCTCCTGAAGGTGCATGTCCCGCATGTTCAGGGCTTGGAGCAATGTTGGAATTCCATCCCGACTTGCTGATACGTCATCCCGAAAAATCTTTAGATGAAGGGGTTATTGAAGGGCTGGGCTGGTCGGGGGAGGGTTTCTGGTATAAAGCAACCATAACAGAGTTAGCTAAAAAATTAGGTTTTTCCACGGCTACCCCCTGGCAAAAACTACCTGAAAAAATACGCCAAATAATTCTCTATGGTGATCCAAATCTAAAGCTCGATTATGAATGGAGTGGGGCGGATGGCTCGTACCAGTTCAGTCGCTATTACGAAGGCATTATTCCCAACTTGCACAGGCGCTACCAGCAAACTGCGTCAGATAATATGCGCCAGAAGATGGAGCAGTTCATGGTGAATATGCCCTGCACTACCTGCCAGGGAGCTCGTTTGAAGCCGCAAGCGTTAAGTGTTTTTCTAAAAGGAAAAAATATCCAGCAGGTGACAGCTTTAAGTCTTGAAAATGCCCTGTCTTTTTTTAGTGAGATAAAATTAAGCTCAACTGAAAAGATTATTGCAAGCCAGGCAATGAAAGAGATTATATCGCGACTACATTTTCTCAACAGTGTTGGGGTTGGATACCTCTCTCTCGATCGGGCTGCCGGCACGCTTTCCGGGGGAGAAGCCCAGCGCATTCGCTTAGCGACGCAAATTGGCTCAGCGCTCATGGGGGTGCTTTATGTCTTAGACGAACCATCCATCGGTCTGCACCAGAGTGACAATGAAAAACTGATCTCTACCTTGAAAGGCCTGCGCGATCTGGGCAATACGGTTTTAGTTGTTGAGCATGATGAAGAGACTATAGCAGCCGCCGATTATGTGGTCGATATGGGGCCTGGTGCTGGTCGTCATGGCGGTGAGGTTGTTGCGGCGGGCACACCGACAGACATAATGAAAAATCCGCTGTCGATTACCGGCCAGTACCTGTCGGGCAAAAAAAGAATTGAAATTCCCCGCGAGCGCCGTGCCGGCAATGGCAAATACCTTACGGTGCACGGCGCCAGGGAAAATAATTTGAAAAATATTACGGTTCAATTTCCGCTGGGGATGTTTGTCTGTGTGACGGGTCTTTCTGGCAGTGGCAAAAGTTCTTTAGTCAATGAAATACTTTATAAAGCGTTAGCTGCCCAATTGCATGGTAGCCAGTTATTACCAGGCAAGCATAAAAAAATTACTGGTATGGATGCTATTGACAAGGTAATTGACATTGACCAGAGCCCTATTGGACGCACCCCACGCTCTAATCCGGCGACCTATACAGGATGTTTTACCCCTATTCGCGAGCTGTTTGCTTCTCTTCCCGCAAGTAATATGCGCGGTTACAAGGCAGGTCGTTTTTCTTTTAATGTGCCAGGTGGCCGCTGTGAAGCATGCGAAGGGGATGGCGTTAAAAAAATTGAGATGCATTTTCTTTCCGATGTCTATGTCACCTGCGAAGTCTGTCACGGCAAGCGTTACAACCGGGAAACCCTTGAAGTTAGATACAAAGGTAAAAATATTCATGAAGTTCTTGAAATGTCAGTGGAAGAAGCGCTGTCTTTTTTTGAAGCCATCCCCGCTGTAAAAAATAAGCTGCAGGCCCTAAGTGATGTCGGCTTGTCTTATATTCATTTAGGCCAGCCGGCGACCACACTTTCGGGCGGTGAAGCGCAGCGGATAAAGTTAGCCAGCGAACTTTCCCGGCGCTCAACCGGAAAAACGGTTTATATTCTCGACGAGCCGACCACTGGTCTGCATTTTGAGGATATCCGCATGTTATTAGCCGTGTTACATCGGTTTGTGGATGAAGGAAATACGGTTATCGTCATTGAACACAATATGGATGTAATAAAGACAGCGGATTACCTAATCGACATGGGGCCGCAAGGGGGCGACAAAGGTGGGGAAGTTGTCTCTTGTGGTACTCCCGAACAGGTAGCGGCAGATAAAAATTCAATAACAGGAAAATTTCTGAAGAAGTGGCTGTTTCAGAGGTAAAGGTAATAGTTCTTGCCTTCATCAGGAAAATAACGAATAAGAATACTAATGTTAGGTAACAACGACTGCAGGCGATCCATGATCGTATCAGGTGCCGTGCGGCTGAGAATGACCAACAGACGGTGTGGCGTATTGTAGATAAACCGCTCGTTGTCTGCAAGAACATCCTGCAGGCTTCGTTTTAGGCGCTGGTAGCTCTGATCGTCAATGGCAGCATCGCTGTGAATTTCGATTAGTACGGCAGTTTTCCTGCCATGCCCGGTAATGCCGCGCAGTTCTTTGACGATTTCTGTGACCTGATCTGTGTAATTCTGTCTGAAATACTCTTTGAAAAAATACTGAAATGCCGGTATTGCTTCTTTAAGGTAGGTATGAAAATCCGCTGGTAGTTTGTGGGTTTCTGGGCGCGCTGGGTTGTCGTCTCTGAAGAAGCCGACCAAATATCCCTGAATATGCCACGGGTGCAGGGGGATGGCATAGTATCCCCGCAGGGGCTTTAGTGTCTGCGCAGAAAATCTTTTCGTGAGATATACGTTATGCTTTGCTTCGGGCGAAAAGGTATGCCAAGTCTGTTCATTTTTTGTCAATGGGAAATACTGGTCTGAGCTGAGTACATAAAGGTTGGTTTCGGTAACGCTATCTAAGCCATCAGAAATGAAGGTGTGGTAGCAGCCGATGTAAGGATTAAAACGCAATAAAGCCAATGCATCCGCACTTAAGAGTTCTCTGAGATAGGCCATCATCTTTTTAGTTTCAGCTAAGGTTATTTCATCGAAATAGACTTCATTGAGAAAGACTTTCCAAGCGGGGATGGTTACTCGGTTGCTCATCTCGGCAATGGAGCGAATGCGAGACATAAGACTGCTATAGGTAGCAGGCTTATTTACTGAGTGCATTAGGTGGATTACTTCGGGGTTAAAGGATCTTTCCCGCAATTCGGCAATCCGCTTATCTTCCGGTAGTGTTCGAGGCGGAGGATTGAAATCCGGATCTAAAAAAATAAAATCTCGGTTGGTGGCCACTAATTCAATTACAAGAGGCTCTTTTTCCCGATAGATTATCTGCTGTTGTGGCTGTGGGGGTGTGGGGTCTGAATCAGATACGATGGCCGATGGAAACGAAAATTCAGAGAAGGAAGTCGCTTTTGCAGCCACCGGTTCCGCTGCCGTCTTATGAATCACATCGCGCAGGTGTGCGTAAGTTTTCTGCTGCGCTTCGAGAATCTGCCGGGACATCTTACGTTCGGTTTGCAATATTTCTCGGGTCTTGCTGTTCAGAGTAAAAAATAATAAACCGGCAATAAACGCAACGATGGTGCCAGCCAGTACAAAAAAACCGACCGATTTATAAAAGAGCCGCTCCTTTTCTAAGGTAATAAAGATCAGTCCGGTGGTGTTCCAAAACTGGGTAGTTAGGATATAGTTGCGTCCGTTAGCCCGAAGGGTTATGTTTCCCGTTGCCGGCAGCAAAGAAGCCAGCTCTGCAATGCGGGATGCTAACTCTTCGCCAAGCAGCTCACCGTCAGACCAGAAAGTTTGCTGGGTTGTCGGCTCAAACAGCGCGGTAAAAGTTTCCTGATCCAGTCGGGGTAATGATAGCGCTGTCAAAAGAAAAGCCGATCGGTCGGGCAGGCTGTGCAGTTGGTACCAGCCGCTTGCGTGTAGCAAGCCCAGCTGGTCAGTACCTCTGGCGTTAAGCAGTTTTTCAGCGATAGCTACGCGGGGGATCCATTCAATACTCCTGCCGACTAAAGAGCCGTTGGCGTCAAACAGCGCGCCGCCCCTTATCATGGGATGCAGCTCTCGGTGTTGCTGCCAGAAAGATTCCGGCACAGCTTTCAAGCGCAAAAATGCCGCAAGAGAATTTTCATTGACGAGGGACGCCACCTTGCTGCTGATCTGCAGGTAATTGGCTTCCAGGTGTTTCAGCGCTCCCTCGGTGAGCTCGGCGCGTCGCTGGTGGCGTATAAATCCTTCGGCAAAATAGAAAAGCATACCCAGCAGAAGCAATCCGCAGAGGGCCAGTATATTTTTTACGTTCAGGTGCATTAGTATCTGGTGAATGAAATGCCGCGCGCACCGACCGAGGCAATCAAAATTTCAGATAAGCCTTCCTGGCGGATGCGGTTACTGTCTGGCAGTGTTGCCGCAATAATGACCCCTGCTCCCGATCGGATTTCAAATACTGTATATTCTGACCGTTCACGAACATTTTTCAGTTGTCGGTTGCGAGCCAGGTATTTGAGAACTTCTTTTTCTACATGATTCTGCTGGCGGTTCTGCATATAGGCCCGTCCCGATTGTCGGATCACATTGTCAAAGACAGCGCGGTTGCGGCTACTATTGATCAGGCGGAACAAGTCGGGATTTGGTACCAGTACCTGCTTGCCGGCCTGTTGCCCGTTAAAGGAAGCCAGTATTGGCGAAAAAGTTTCACTGCCGAGGTATAATTTGGCAGTCAGATCATAGTTGTGCATTTTTCCTAAGACAGGCACCAAATAGAGTCCGGGCTTAGCCGGCAGGCGGCTGGCGGCCAGTGTTGTCACCGGAGCGCCGCTGCGTACCGTTCGTTTCTTCAATTCTTCGATTTCCCGGCGCAAGGCCAGCAGTTCTTCGTCGTTTGTAGCTCCTTCCGCTTCTTCTCGCATCGGGTAGGATGGATCGTGCTCCACAAGGAACTCCCGGCGGGTGCGGTTACCCGCAGCGTCGGTTGCGGTAAACAAAATGCGGTTGATCCCTTTCTTTAGGTGCAGAACTCCCTCAAAAGCGCCATTCTCGCCGCCGGCAAAATCAATGGCCCCACCAGGGAATACTTCGATTTTGTAAGGCGATATGTCTTCAATGCGGCCGCGAAAGCGCAGGCGTTCCAGGCCGGTCTGTTCGGGTAGGCGACGGACAAATAATACCGGTGCTTCCCGGTCAAGATAAACGGTTTCGGTGCGCTCTTTGACCCGTCCTATCTCATCTACTGCGGTAATTTTCAAAGTATTTGCGCCGTCTTTTAGCTCAATTTCGGCGCTGTATTCATTGTTTGTTGGATTGAGCAGGGCGTTCTTTCGGTTGACCAATATCCGGGAAATTCCCTTGTCATAGGTACCGCGGATCGTCACCAATTTCTGGGTGAAACTGCGCGATTCCTCGCTGAGTCTGGCCGTTGCTTCGCGGTCACTATATTCAATTTCAAAATCCTGGGTTACCTGCTCTCCGGTTCGGTCATGAACGGCTACCATGGTAAACTTATTTTTACCTGGTTTCAGCGGCAATTTTAACGAAAAGCTTTTATCTGCTTTAACCGGAATAGTTTTTTTACCCGGATCAATATAAAATTCTTTCAGCAACGGCCCCAGAATATTACCGGAAAATTCAACTTCTGATTTTAAAGTAAAAGCTGGGATCTTTTCATCCGCCACTTCAATAATCGAGACATCGCTGAAAAATTTTACCGGCAGACTGACGGTGGCTGTGCGCCCCCCTTTGTCAAAGGCGGTAATCTGAAATGTGAAAATCCCCTCTTTTTTAATTGAGCTTTGTGCACGATATTCATAGAGGTCGGCGCCAATTGGAGATAGGGTTGCGGGAATCTGTCCCGGATTTACGATTACCTGGTCTATATTTTTATCCTGCACTGTGCCTTGGATCGTAATCAAGTTACTTGTTAAAGTAGTTCCGTCAACTGGTTCTACCGTGACTACCGGGGGATCGTTATCGACAATATATTCCCTGACAATCTCACTGCGGTTGCCGGCAATATCAGTTGCTGTTATTTTTATTTTTGCCGCACTGCCGATGGTATAGGGAAAACGAAACCTCTTTTGCTGGCGGTCGATTGTGGGGATGGTTTTTTTACCACCAATATCGATTTCCAGCGATGCCAAGTTCTGTTCTTCATAGCGACCGGTGACCATGGTTTCGCGTTCATCGGGGCGGGGGGCGCGGAACATTAGATCTACCCGTGGGGGTGTGTGATCGACAATGAACAGACCATGGCTACGGTTCGTCATACCGTTTTTACTTTTCGCTTCAATACGAGCGATATATTTGCCTTCTGCTAACTGGCTGACATTGATACGACCCACTTCGGTCTCGCTGCCTGATTTTCCGGTCACGGTAACGCCGGCGCGAAACCATTCATCTTTCATGGCATCGGCTGGTTTATACAGCAGATCAGTAGCGGCAATGCCATCCTCGCTGGTGATAGATGCATAGACAGAAATTTCTTTTTTGCCGCTATAACCAGTGCGTCGGTAGGAAAAAGAAACTTGGGGTATCTGTTTATTGGCAGAATAAATGCCGCCGTCCGTGCCGATAAAAATTTTGTTGCCGATGATCGCTCCGCTGGTCATGGAAGTTTCATTAAAGCCATTGCGCGCATTGTAATTGAAAAAACGCAGGGTCGCCTTTTCAAGCCGGCTTAGACCATCAAAGGTGGCAATCCACAGAGCAGCGCCGTCATCGATAAGGGCCTGCACGTTGTCGTCGGCTAGACCTATGTCTGAGGTAAATGCCTCAAAGCGCAGCGCATTACGGTCAAAGCGCGAAATACCACCGCCGGCAGTGCCCACCCACACAGCGTCATAATCCAACACCAGAGAGGTGAGCAGATTGCTATTTAGACCGTTGGCTACACCATAGCTTTCCCAAAAGTCGTCGTTGCGGTCATAATAGCTGAGACCCTCTGCTCCCGCCGCCCACAGGATATCCCCTTCAGCGGCAAAGGCCATTATATTGCCACCGGCTAAACCTTCAATGGCGGTATAGGCAGTCCATTTGTTTTGGGCAAAATCATAGCGATCGACCCCCAGAGAGGTACCGACAAACAGATAATTTTCATCCACATAGATGGCGCTTACGCGGTCGTCGCTGAGTTGTTTCTGCCGGCGGTTAAAAATAGTACTGTTGCCGCTGCTAATATCGAGACGAGCTAAGCCTGCCGAGGTGCCAACCCACAGCGTTTTGCCGTCAGGCGATATTGCTACGGTTGTGATATAGTTGTCGGGCAAACCACTACTTCGGTTATAGACCCGAGTCACCGAGCCATTGCGTGCCGACACCTGAGCTAACCCATTGGCTGTGGCGACAAAGAGAGAATCGCCGCTAGCAGCAATGTCTTTAATAAAAGGGCTTGGTAAATTTGCTGGTAAACGGCTGAAGGTAATATCTGCCGAGTAGAGCGGGGGAGCAGCTAACAGCAGGCTTAGAAAAAAGCCTCTACAACTGGCGGTTTGGGTTAAAAAGTTCATCCTGTTCACTGCTTGGTATTGCGGTTCTGGTCGATCCGGGGGATCTGGTTATTGTTGACAGTACAAATAACAATTCAATAATGTCAATAGAAATACCGTAACGGCGCAATTGGGCGCTACGGATTTATACTTAACTTACAGGCAATAACGAAAAGGATAACATTATGGCACACAAGAAAGGCGGCGGTTCATCTAAAAATGGGCGTGATTCCCACAGCCAGCGGCTTGGCGTAAAAGCATTTGGCGGCGAGCGTGTTACAGCGGGTTCGATTCTAGTGCGCCAGCGCGGCACTGTCTTCAAGCCAGGTAATAATGTAAAACGCGCTAAAGACGATTCCCTGTTCGCGCTGGTGGATGGCGCAGTTAAATTTGAATATATCTCGAAAAGAAAACAGCGGATCTCGGTTTATCCGGTAAGCTGAGTCTTTTTTTCGGTGAGTCGCTTTGTCGATGAAACGCCCATTCGGGTGAAAGCCGGCAATGGCGGCGCTGGTTGTATATCCTTCCTTCACGAAAAATTTTTGGAGTTCGGCGGTCCTGACGGCGGCGATGGCGGCGATGGCGGCGATGTATATTTTGTGGCCGACCCGCGGGTTATGGCACTGGGGCATATCCGCCCGGAACGTCTCTATAAGGCAGAAAATGGCCAGCCGGGTATGGGCAATAAATGTTCCGGCCGGCGGGGTCAGGATTTAATTATCAAAGTTCCTTTTGGCACCGAACTCATCGACCCTGAATCGGGCGAGGTTATCCATGATTTTATCGATGAAGAGCCGTTTTGTGCTGCAAAGGGCGGTCGGGGGGGCAAGGGCAATGCGTTCTTTGCCAACTCGGTAAGGCAGAGTCCTAAGTTTGCACAGCCCGGCGAAGAGACTGAAGAGCGACAGTTCAGGTTAGCTCTAAAGATGATTGCCGATGTCGGGTTGGTCGGGTTTCCCAATGCCGGAAAATCCACCCTGCTGAAGTCTCTGACCCACGCTAATCCCAAAATTGCTGGATATCCCTTTACCACCCTGACGCCAAACTTAGGCGTAATGGAACATGAAGCGGGTCAGATAACCGTAGCTGATATCCCCGGTATCCTCGAAGGAGCTTCGCGCGGTTATGGATTAGGCCTGTCGTTTCTCAAGCATATTGAACGGGTCAAGCTGCTGGTGTTCGTATTGGATATCGCGACCGCACACGGTACCGATGAACTGAAAATCCTCAAGTCAGAGCTTTCCTCTTACAATAAAAAACTTCTCCAAAGGCCGTCCCTGGTCGTCTTTAATAAAGCTGATCTGGTGGACGACCGTCAATTTCTTACCGATTATATAGCCTCATTCAAAGCAGAAGGTATCGATTGCCTTACTGTTTCGGCCATGACCGGGGAGGGGCTTGATCTCTTAAAGGCAGAAATATTGCGCCGCCTACAAGAAAAGGCAGCCATAAAGCGCAGTATTAAATTCACAGCAACTGATAGCACCTGAAATAGTAGCTTGCGTGGCAGTCGCTTTACGGTACATCCGGCGACAAAATAATCTTTTTTAGAAAACTTTTTCGGTGGTACCTGCTGGGGCCAAAACGTCGGATTGCTTCGAGATGACGGGTCGTACCATAGCCCTTATGGGCAGCGAGGTCATATTGTGCATAACGTTCAGCGGTCCTGTGGATCAAGTTATCCCGGCTAACTTTGGCGATGACGGAAGCAGCAGCAAGCGACAGGCAGTAGCTATCCCCTTTAATACGGGTATGAAAAGGGATGTCAAAATGAAAGCAGTAATTCCCATCCACCAGCAGAAACAAAGGGGGGCTTTGGCGACGTTGCCAGAAAATTTTCGTTAGCCGGCGGATACCATACTCAATGGCGCGATTAATATTATATTTTTCAATATAGCGCACAGCTACATGGCGCGCTTGCCCCCATGCCATCTGCTGTAATTCACCAAAGATACGCAAGCGGCGCTCGGCAGACAATTTTTTGGAGTCCGTCAGCTTCCAGTTAACAGCAAGTTGTGGCAGTTGGGCAAAGGTGGCCGTCGTTATTAAAAAAGCGCCGATGGTAACCGGACCAAACAGCGGGCCACGGCCGGCTTCATCAAACGCAAGCGCATAGTCTGCCGGGCCGCCCCGGTAATGCTGCCAGAGCTCAGTTTCGAGCGCCAGATCGGGTAATTGCACTCTTAAGAGCCCTGGATAAAAATCTTATTCGGCGGCAGCAGGTTGCGGCGCGGGAGCTGCAGCAGCCTTGGCGGCGCGCAGTTTTTCGGCACGTTCAAACATTTTGTCAGAAGGTTTGGCTTTTTTGATTTCCTTCAGGCGGCCTTCTTTGCCAGCTTTATCGCGTAGGAAGTAGAGTTTGGCACGGCGTACCTTGTTGGAGCGCACTTTTTCAATTTTTTCTATCGTGGGCGAATATAGTGGGAAAATCCGCTCGACACCCACGTCAAAGCTGACCCGGCGCACCGTAAAGGTTTTAGAAGCTCCACGGTTCTGGATTGCAATTACCAGACCTTCATAGATCTGGATACGTTCTTTATTGCCTTCAATGATCTTATAGTGAACTTTTACGAGATCGCCGACCTGAAAATCCAGCGGACGGTTGATTAACTCAAGGTGCAGGTTATCAAGTTGTGTTTTTATCATGGGGAACTCCTATGTTTTTATAGTTTTTCAGATGTTTTCTTGCTGTGCTGTGCGGCGCTGCAATACAGCCTGCTTGATTGGATCATACAGTGTCATAAAACTGACATAGAGAAAGCCAATACCATAGAGGGTCAGAAAGGGTACAACAAAGGCTTTGCCGACGGAGATGGCTACCGCGATAGTAAAGAAGATATAGATTGCGAAAAATAACTCCAGAAAAGCCAGTTTATCCATTTTGATGCTGGTATATTTGGCGCGCTCAGTCAATTTATCGTCCGCTTTTTCCAGCTTCATTTTGGGCGTTCTGATAAATTGAGACTTTTTACCTAAAACTGCTTCAAGCCATGCTTTGGTGTTGTTTATGGCAATTCCGGTACCAATAACTGTCAGTACCGGCAGCCAAAGCATACGGCGCTTCCAGTCTTTATATAAAGCGCGCTGCGAGACAATGTACATGGAAATAGGTCCAAAGGTGCCGATAGAGAGGATAAAGGCGGTGGCAAACAGTAAGGGCATGGAAAAATTCTTGAAATGATTATGGAAATACAGCAGGGGCAAGGTGGTGAGGATGTTGATGACCATTAAAGGATGCACACTGTAGTTGGTCAGGTGGGTAATTGCTTCAATTTTAACCAATGCTGGCTCTTTGGAGCGCAGGATCGCAGGAATCAGTTTCACTGCCGTCTGGATGGAGCCTTTGCACCAGCGGAACTGCTGGGATTTATAAGCCGGTACCGTGGCGGGCAACTCCGCTGGATTGACTACGTCCGTTACATATTTGAATTCCCAGCCCTTAAGTTCAGCCCGGTACGAGAGGTCGAAGTCTTCAGTCAGGGTATCCGACTCCCAGTTGCCAGCGTCATAAATACACTCCTTGCGCCAGACTCCGGCGGTGCCGTTAAAGTTCATCCAGAGTTTGCTGCCACCGCGGGCTACTTGCTCAATAATAAAGTGCCCGTCAATACCAATGGATTGCGCTTTGGTCAAGATGGAGTAATCCGCATTGATATGGCCCCAGCGGGTTTGTACCATGCCAATCTTGGGGCTTTCCCAGAAATAGGGGATGGTTTTCTTGAGAAAATCTTTGGCAGGAATGAAATCCGCATCAAAGATAGCCAGAAATTCGCCTTTAGCTACTTCCATAGCTTCTCTAAGGGCGCCGGCTTTGTGGCCATTGCGGCTCGTGCGGTGGATGTAATGGATATTAAAGCCTTTTTTGCGGTACTCCTGTACTTTACTGAGAGCAAGCGCCCGGGTTTCGTCGGTTGAGTCATCCAACACTTGAATTTCCAGCTTGTTTTTGGGATAATCAATTTGACAGGTAGCATCAATGAGGCGCTCAACCACGTAAAATTCATTGTACATGGGCAGTTGGATGGTAACTTTGGGCCAGGCACCCATTTTTTTCTGGAGGGCGGATAGCTCGGTGGGGTTAATTTCGCACCTCTTGCGGTGCTTTAAGAACAGGTGTACCATGGCATAGCAGTGCACCCCGAAATAAAAAAGCGCAATGATATCGAGGATATAAACTAAGACAATAAAACCTAAGAAAATTTCAAACATGACAATACCCCGTAAAAAGACCTTGCGACATTTTGAGATAAAGACACAGGCTGTCAACCCAAGCAAGGGAGTTAGCGACAAAATCACGGCAGAGCCCAGCTAACAGCGATAAGGGGCTCCGCCCCCTTCGGGGGCACCGGCTCCGGCAGTCCTAAGGCCATCCCCCGAACCTTGCCGTAGCCTGCCGGTCTTATGCTACCCTCGGGCTTTGCTTTATGTAAGACACGCTGGGATATGGAATTCCATAGCCATTCAAGGAAGCCACCGTTCAGGAATTCCTGAACAGGCGATGGATTTCTCTAACTGGATGGGGAATTCCCTACCAGAAAAACTATCCCCCAGGTGACATAATCTCATTTTTTAGTAACTAAAAACCCACAAAAAGCGGTAGGATACCCCGTTGGGCATAATCCAGCTTTTTAGTAACTAAAAGCCCCTGCGGGGGATAAGCTGCCATTTGTTAAACAATTCTAAGAACTAAATGAGGCATGCCCCATCAGGAACCATGCCTGCAGGGTGACAAAAAGCCCGATAACGCCTATGTTTGGGGGATTACAAAAAAAAGCGAACTATTAAAAGGCTTGCTGCGTCAAATACAATATATAGAGGTAATATAATATGAAAAAAATGTGGATTGGATTACTGGCAATTTCTCTGCAGGGTGGGGTGGTGCAGGCGAACCAGGAAGGGGCAAAGCTCAATGAGACCTTAGCTGTGGTAACCTTTGTTTCAGGGAAAGCCTTTTATGTCAGAGATCAGAAAACCCGACCCCTCACGCCGCGTACGTTTTTGTACCAGAATGACCGGGTCTATACCGAAAACGGCAAAGCGGATATTCAGGTTGGCCCCCACGCTATCCTGAGGTTGAGCCCAGCCAGCACATTGGATATGGCTGACCTGTTTGAGCAGGGTGACAGCCGGCGTATTCGTATGGACCTGCACAGTGGCAGTATCTATGCCAAAATTGTCAAAAAACTCGATAAAGATTCCAGCTTTACGATTAAATCGCCAACCTTAGTTGCCAGTGTGCGCGGTACGGAATTTGTCGTCGCCGAAGAAAGGGAGCTGTCAGACCCAAAGAAAAAGCTTGAGGATTCTGATATTCCGCCGGGGGTTTTCGTAAACGAAGGTGAAGTTGCGGTTCAGAAAATCGAATCACAGGATCTGCCACCGGAAAAGCGGCCCATTGGTCAGGTAGAAGCCGCCATTATTGTGCAACAGGGCGAGCAGGTGTTGTCGAAAACCCAGACGTTGCAGAAACAGATTCTCGATGATTTCATGAAACGCAAAATGGAAATCTTTGCCAAACTCGATGTCATGAAAGAGAAAAATTATGAAATGATGAAAAAACAGCGTGAACGGGATTATGAAAATTTGCAGAAAATCCGCCAAAAACAACAAGATAACCTTGAACGTATAAAAGGGAAATAATGCAGCGTGCGCTGGAATAAGCAGGCTATCCCTCATAAGGGGCTTTGCCGCAACCTCTATTTACAACGGGGGTGGTGCAGCTTTTTTAATCTGCCAGCCGCAGGGAGCGCAGGATTGCTCCTATCGCGGCGGCTTCTTCGTCTTCCGGCGGGTGGGGGGCATTATAGAGTGACAGAACAAAGACATGGCCGCGCTCAAACATGGCCGCCATAAAGAAACGGTCTTCTTTTTCATACTCTCGCGCCACCAGCCGTTGGTCGCCGAACTCTGCTACCTGCAAATCTTCAAGCGAACAGGGGATATTCTGCTCTTCAAGGAAAAGCACCATTTTCTCTTCCAGCGATTCCCCCCTGAGGAAGGGTGATGCCGCCACAATATCAGGGTCAAGGGCTGTGAGGCGGGCAGCAAAAAACTGCAGCGCACCCGCGCCAACTAATGGGTCATAAAATGCAGGAATTCCCTCATAGGTC
>CALHRC010000205.1 GCA_938038265.1 uncultured bacterium | reverse complement strand
CCCCAGGGTGAGCTACCCTATGAACAGTTTGTCAGCAAATGTCAGGTATCGCCGCAATGCACCACCTTGACCGAATTTCTATCTGTCTTTGACTTCTTCTATGAAATTGGCCGCGACCCACAATTCCAACGGGAAGCCGCTCGGAAAACCGTCCATTTGTTCCACCAGCAGGGCATTATCTATGCCGAAACCCGCTTCTCGCCCCACCTTTACGCCAATGATACCATCGCGCCCGAGGCCATAATAGATGCAGTTGTGGCAGGATTGCAACAAGGTTATGAAGAGACCGGCCTAAGGGTCAATGCCATCCTCTGCATGATGCGCGGCGCCCCTGAGGCTCACCTGAAGCAGATCATCGCTTTCGCCGAGCAATACCACAACCGTGGCATTGTAGGAATTGACTTAGCGGGCGATGAATCAAAATATCCCTGCCTGGAGTATGCCCCCTTATTTCGCCAAGCAGCTAGCCGGGGAATTCCCGTAACCATTCATGCCGGCGAGGGTGCCGGCGCAGATTCGGTGCGAAATGCAGTTGAAAAATTTGGCGCCCGGCGTATTGGACATGGCATCCGCAGCCGCGAAGATACCTCGTTAGTTGAATTACTGAAAGAAAAAAAAATTGCCCTTGAAATTTGCCTGACCAGCAATATCCAAACCGGTACAGTTACGTCACTCAGCGATCACCCTATCACTGAATACTTGCAGCAAGGATTGCATGTCACACTCAATACCGATGATCCCACCGTATCGGGTATTGACATCCTGCATGAGTGGCAGCTCGCCATTGGGGTATATCATTTAGATAAAAATGCCATCCAACAACTATTGCAAAATTCCGTTACTGCGGCTTTCTGCGACACAACGACAAAAGCAAGGCTAAGTGCAGCGGTGGATACCTGGTTTAAGGAAAACTAATTTCGGTGATAAAAGCGCCCCGCAAGTCATTGAGTGAATAGCCAATGGCCTTATCGTCAGGATAGCGTTTGCGGATTTCAGCTAAGGTATCCGGCGCGATATCCGATCCTTTGCCATGACAGCCCAGGCAGAGGGGTGAAACTATACGGATCGGCTGGACAGTGGTTATGACACCATTTTGTTCATAACCTACCGGAAGCGGCTGCTTGACTCTCTGCCAGGATTCTATAATCTCGGCCTGGCGCTCATCGGGACGGTTATTGGGGTTGCGGTTTTGTAGTGACACACGCCGGAAGCGAAATGAGGTCGCCCCTAACTGTTCCTGGGCTTTTTGAGCCCATTCGGCCATTTTGTTTTTCCCGTATTCCGGAGCGAAAGTGCCACAAAAAGAAACTGCACCGGGATAACCCTGCGCCTCCACCTGCTGCTTGACAGTTGCCATCATACCAGAGAGAACATCTTGCATGACTTCAGCGGAAAAATTCATCACCAACTCTTCACGGCGCGGCTGTCTTTTACAGCCGGCAAACACCAACAGAAGTAGCAGACAATAGGCAGTCTTTCTCATAATATTACTCCTGTGACGGTTTTTGCTGCCTGCGGCTATTGGATTCCAGGCTGATGATAGCCCGTTCAGTCGCTTTCTTGACATAGGCAGGATAGCCAGACTGCAGAACCCTGACTAAAGGGACGAATGCCTCAGCCTGCTCCAACTTACCAAGAGAAGTGACCAGCAGATTTACCAAATTTATATCCTGCTGGCTGATTTCTTTGCGGTCAAGCGTTTTTTCAAGGATCTCCACCAGGGAGCGGGCGGCGGCACTGCGTTCACGCGAAACGCTACCGAGCATAGTAACACAGGCAATCGTCACTGCCGGATTGCTATCATTGCGAGCAATTTCACTAAGCAGCGCAATGGCTTCTTGGGACAGGGGGGTTTTATCAAAACCACCTAAAGCAAGGCAGACCGATTCGCGTACCTTGTAATTCGCAACATGGCGGGTATCATCACGATAGTTCTGGTAAACTTTTCTGAGCGCCGCCAAAGCCTGCTGGCTGTCTTCTGGTTTAGCAGAGTTCTGGTTTGCTTGGTGTAATAAGTGGCCAATATGATATGCCGTACAGCTTTTAATTTCAGGAATAATTTCAGGATCTTCGAGTACCTTGATCAGCAGATCAGAGTCATCTAAGCCTAATTGCCGTATAGACAGACAGGCATCCTGGACATCCATTTTACTGCGACCTGCCAGTAAGCTGCTGGCTGTCAGAGTAAATAACCAAAGTATTACTAAGAGTCGTATCATTTTTTTGGCCATAAAATTAAGTTCTCTACATAATTTTAAGACCCTACCTTTTCGTCAAGCGCTATAATGATCCTGTATATAGGGAACCCCCAAACCTAAGCCTTGTCGGGCTTTGGCTTATCCCCAGGCGACATAATGCATGTTTTTGAGTCACTAAAAAACCGCGCGGGGGTAGGATAGATCCCCCCCCAGGCGACATAATGTAAGTTTTTAGTAACTGGCTTTGTTGCATAATCTTGTGGAGTGACTATTCCAAGTTTTTTACTTGGCAGCAGCTGGCATAGTATGATACTCTGCCAGCTTGATTCGGGTACTGCTCAACAAAGTTTGGACTATATCAGGCGACCCGGGGCTCTTCAGTAAGAATACCCTCGGGACGATTTTTGAGATCGCTGATCTCAACCGCGCGGGCAATAATTTTGAAAGAAGAACGCCTGCTGCCATCCGGAGCCAGCCAACGCTGCTGTACTAAATCGCCTTTGACAATTACCTCCATCCCCTTGCGGCAGTGGCGGGCAACATACTCGGCCAATTGCTCCCAAGCCTCTACTTTAATGAAACTGGCAAAGCTGCCTGTGGCATCGGTGCGGTGGCGACCGTTGTAAGCCAAGTCAAAAGTAGCGACCAATTTCCCGGTAGCGGTACTTTTTAGTTCAGGCTCGCGTACTAAACGCCCCTGGAGTTGTTGGATGTTGAAATTCTTGTTCATGGTGTTCCTCGTAACAGTTAATTTTTTAGAAGTTGCCTTCCTATATTTATATACCCGCCGACAGGGCAAAAATTTGCGTCCGGCGCGAAAAAAAATGCAAATTTATGAAAAAAAGTTTCATTAAAGTTAAGCAGCCCACTGGCTGTTCTTAGAATTCCTGAACTATGATGGGGAATTCCCCATCACATACACCGATACCCCCCACTACCTGACCGGCGCAGGGCCATACATCTATACCCAAACGAGTTTTATGAAAAAGGTTTGTCCGGAAGTCAAAAAGACTGCCGTTGGCGGATATGAAAACAAGGCGACGGGCCAGAGGAAAATCGCAGCAACAGCGGGCTGCCCCTGCTTTGCCCCCCCGAAAAACGGCATCCCTGCACTGGACAGACATTACCGGCGCGGTACTTGGTATTTTTTCCAAACCAGAAAAACTGCCCCGCTGGCGCTGGCAGGTGGTGCATCAAGTACTGCGCCGCTACCGCAAACGCAGCAGTTTGATCTTTCTACTCCGTCATGGCTGGTGGGAAGCCCGGAATATCCGACTGGAACCCGGGCTAAGCTATATTTATCTGATACTCTCTGGAAAGTCGGAATATGAATTGAAACAACTTACCGGCATCTACCGAGCACTTGAACGGGAAACCAACAAGGTCACTGCCTCGGCAGCCGCAGTGGAAATTGCCCGAACCGTCAATCTTTGGGAAAAGCAACAGCAAAACAATAAAAACAACCATAACCAGAACAAACAACATAAAAAATGAACCGACAAGACCATCTAAGAGATTTACTGCATTTTATAGATAAGTCACCATCCCCGTTTCATGCGACAGCTAATCTCGCGAGTATGCTGGAACAGGGGGGATATACCCGGCAACAAGAGAGCGAGACTTTTGCCGCCAAGCCGCCTGCCATTGTTACCCTGCGCTCTGGCAGTTCTTTAATTGCCATACGGTTTCCTGCTCGATTAGATTGGGCACAAGCAGACTGTCGTCTCATTGGCGCTCATACGGATTCCCCAACCCTAAAAATAAAAAGTCTGCCCGATGTCGCCCGAGAAGGCCTGCTGTTAGCCGGAGTTGAAGTCTATGGTGGCGCCCTACTCTATACCTGGTTTGACCGCGATCTGTTGCTTGCCGGTCGCCTGCATTTTGCTGATGGCAGCAGCGAGCTGGTGCATACGCCATCCGCCTACTGCCGCATACCATCGCTGGCTATTCACCTGCAGCGCGAAGTCAATGATAAGGGCGCTGTGTTTAACCGGCAGCGCGAAATACTTCCCATGCTAACAACTGCCGAACCTGGGCGCTCCCTGTTAGGCGATCTTGCCCGCCTTGTGGGACGCCCCAAGGATTTGATTACCGGCTTTGATTTGGTTGCCGCCGATAGCCAACCATCGTCGCTGTTGGGCATGCACCGCGAATTTATCAGCGCGCCGCGTCTGGACAACCTGGCCATGTGTCATGCCGCCGTCTCTGCCCTGTTGCACAGCAAACCTCCCAACCATCGCATTGCCATCGTGGCGCTGTTTGATCATGAAGAGATTGGCAGCGAGACGGAAGCAGGCGCGGCGTCAGATTTCCTGCTAAGGATTCTCGAACGCTCATTCGCCGCACGAGGGGCTAACCGCGAAGATTTTTTCTCTCTTTTAGCTCGCAGCATACTGCTGTCGGCCGACATGGCGCATGCGGTACATCCTAATTTTGCAGATAAACATGACGATAACCATAAGCCCCGGCTGAATGAAGGGCCAGTTGTAAAACTAAATGCCAACAGACGCTATGCCACTTCGGGAGAAGGGGCTGCACTGCTGCGCAGCCTAGCTGACCGCCGCAATATCCCGTTACAGCAATATATCCACCGCAGTGATTTAGCCTGTGGCTCGACTATCGG
Organism: uncultured bacterium; assembly: GCA_938038265.1. GTDB lineage: Bacteria > Spirochaetota > Leptospiria > Turneriellales > Turneriellaceae > CALHRC01. The sequence goes on along the minus strand of CALHRC010000205.1, from coordinate 13,682 downwards.
GCCAATTGTTGCTGCCCGAAGCGGTCTAGCTACTGTGGATGTCGGTAATCCAATGTTGTCCATGCACAGTGTGCGAGAGTTGGCCGGCAGTCGGGATCACGATCTGATGATCCATTTAATGACCGCTTTTCTTGAAGAGTAAGCTTTGTCATGTATGGCCCTGCGGGGGATGGCAGCTGCCTTTAAGTTCAGGAATTCCTGAACAGATGGGGAATTCCCCAGCCAGAAAACTATCCCCCAAGCGACATAATGCATGTTTTTAGTAACTAACAAACCCCTGCCGGCGGTTATTCGTCACCCCTTGGGTGGTTAAGCTATGCGCTACTGAAAAAATTTCTTTACCCTGCAGTAAAATGGATGATAGCTGTAAACATGAAAATTACTGCGATATTTTTTTCTGTAACGTTAATGAAAAATATTCTGAAAAAATTGTTTAAGGTGCTGCTGTTTTGTGCACAGAGCGCTCCTAACCGGTTTACTTTTTTACCGTGGCAGACCATGAGCTTATCGGGGCTATTGGCCATCTTTCTGTTCTCGGCCATGCCGCTTGCCGCCTGGTCGGAACATGCCCTGGGGGTATATCCTGCGCTGGAAGCCTCGCAACGGATCGCTTCCCTGAAAGAGGCCAGCGTAGAAGAGTTAAGCGTTTTTTTAATCCGCAATGAAAAGCAGCTTGAAAAGCTGCTGGCCGAAGAAGAAGATTGGGCACGTAACCATTTGGAACACTATCCCCCGTTGCCTGAAAGTTTACGTTTTACCGCAACTGGTGAGAAGGCCACCATTGTCGCCCGCTTTGCCCGGGCCGTGCGCATTCATCCCGGGCTTATGCTTTCCCTGTATGTACAGGCAGATCCCAGAACTGGCTGTAAAAACCGTCCTGTGCTGCCAGTAAAGCAGACAGTATTCCAAGACAATAGTTCTTTTAAAAATATAGAGTTTTGTCGCTTAACACCAGGCGAAAAAATCCACCCCATTGTGATTACTGCCACCGCTGCTGATGAACCCGACCATGGTCTGGATATCGGTTTGTTTGAAGATAACAACACACCCCATGGTAGCCAGTATGCTTTCGGCCCGCAGCCTTTTGGCGATCCCCGCTTAGAATACAGCAGCCAGGCACCTTTCCACATGGGTTTTTATCATGAATCCCCTATTGTATATGCTGCAGCTCCTTTCCTCAAGCAGACCTACCCAGAATACCGCATTCGGTTATACCGCCAATTGGGGATTTTTGCACTGAAAAATGGCCATCCCTACTGGGGCTACCGGTTTCTTGGCTGGGGGCTGCACTACCTTACGGATCTGACCCAACCCTACCATGCGACAGTACTGCCGGGGGTAAGTACCTTAAAAATGCTGTGGATTAATTTTTTAGCTATTTTAGGCTTTCCTGCAGCAAAAGACAATGCGGTAAATTTAGTCTCTAACCGACACACAGCCATTGAAGAACTGCAAGGGCGGCTGCTACGCGCGGAGCTCAAAACCAACCAAGCCGACAGCCCGTTGGTTCGGGCATTTGCCGATTTGGCAGCCGATACCGTTTATCCGGCTTATTCAGACAGTTACCCACGGGAGACCATCGCCCGGGAAGCCAATGAGCGTGCGAAACAGGCAGATCGGCTACTGGTAAAAGCCTTGCCCGAAAAATATACCAGCGATCCAGCCTTTGACTATACCCCCGAGGCTAAAGAACAAATTTTACCTGATACTCGTTTGTTTAACCCTGCGGGATTTACAGAATTAAACCAATATTTTGTAATATTATTTCAATCTTTTGGCGCCCACACCAGAAAATATATGGAAAGCGCACTACAACAAGCGCAAATACCAGTAAGTTAATTGAACTACCCTTATCTTAAGGGTACTCTTGTAAAAGCCTTGTACACCTTTTTTGTGGTCGACTACCCATCGATATATTTAAATATATCGATATAAACTTGCCATTGGTAGGTAGGATATAGGAGTTTTACATGAACCATCCCCGGGATCCCAAAACAACTGCTGGTAGCTTTGCTCTGGAATATAAAATCGCAGATATTTCTTTAGCGGAGTTTGGTCGCAAAGAAATTGAAATTGCCGAAAGCGAAATGCCCGGTCTCATGGCGGTACGCGCTAAGTTTGGCCCCCGCCAACCACTTAAGGGCTTTAAGGTTACCGGCTCGCTGCATATGACCATCCAGACCGCCGTACTGATTGAAACCCTCAAGGCATTAGGCGCTGACGTACGCTGGGCATCCTGCAATATCTTTTCTACCCAAGATCACGCAGCGGCGGCCATTGCGGCAAGTGGTACACCTGTTTTTGCCTGGAAAGGCGAAACCCTCGAAGAATACTGGTGGGCTACCGAACAGGCTCTTACCTGGCCAGATGGCAGCGGCCCCGATCTTATTGTCGATGACGGCGGTGACGCAACACTCTTAGTTCATCGCGGGGTTGCTGCAGAGAACAAGCCAGCGATTTTGGACGAACCGACCGATAACCGCGAATTGCAAATTATCCATAATTTACTAAAAACTTCCCTGCAGAAAAGCCCCGGTAAATGGACGGCCATGGCCAAGAAAATCCGGGGCGTTTCAGAAGAGACCACCACAGGGGTACACCGTCTCTACCAGATGCTCGAGCGCGGGGAACTACTATTCCCGGCCATCAATGTCAATGATTCAGTGACGAAATCTAAATTTGATAATCTATATGGCTGCCGCGAGTCGTTAGCCGACGGTATTAAACGGGCAACCGATGTCATGGTGGCTGGCAAACAAGTGTTAATTTGCGGTTATGGGGATGTCGGCAAAGGTTCTGCACAGAGTATGCGGGGGTTTGGCGCTCGGGTTATGGTAACTGAAATTGATCCTATTTGTGCCCTGCAAGCTGCTATGGAAGGCTTTGAAGTGGTGCGGGTTGAGGATGTAGTTTCTAAAGTGGATATATTTGTCACCGCAACGGGGAACAGAGATATTATCACCCTGGAGCATATGCAGAAGATGAAAGATTTGGCCATTGTCTGCAATATTGGCCACTTTGATAATGAAATCCAGGTTGATCGTCTGGAGAAAATGCCGGGCATCAAAAAAATCAACATCAAACCCCAGGTAGATCGCTATGTATTCCCTGATGGGCATTCCATTTTGCTGCTTGCTGAAGGGCGTCTGGTGAATTTGGGCTGCGCTACCGGGCACCCTTCTTTTGTGATGAGTAACAGCTTCACTAACCAGACTTTGGCACAAATTGAGCTTGCTGCAAAAAAATATGAAATCGGGGTCTATCGCCTGCCCAAACACCTCGACGAAGAAGTTGCCCGCCTGCACCTCGAAAAGATTGGCGCTAAATTAACCGTGCTTTCCCAGGAACAGGCAGATTATATCGGCGTGCCGGTTGAGGGTCCCTACAAACCGGAACACTACCGTTATTGAGCTGCAGGGCACAGCGCCGCATGTTTTAGGCAAGAAGTCCTTTCATGAGAATGGCGGCAACTAACGCCAAAATTGCGTAAAATTCCGGAAAGGCTGCTAAAATCATCGTCTTGCCAAAAGCATCATGGCCACTGCCAATAGCTGAAATACCATTGGCGCAAACCTTGCCCTGCTGCATGGCTGAAATCATACTGGTAAATCCTACCGCCAGACCGGCGGCAAGAATCACTGCAGCTTGAAACAAAGAGAGCTCAGCCTTTACTTCCGCACTGTACAGAATAAAAGCGACAAAACCATACAGCCCTTGGGTAGCAGGCAGTCCTGAAAGCACCAGGCCATTGCCAAACGCTTCAGGCTTCTTTTTGATCATACCCAATACCGCAGCGCCTCCGGTAGCCAGTCCAATGGCCGACCCGGCGCCCGCGAGACCAATCATCAGCGCCAGTCCAATTGTTGCCAGAATCGTTTCCATAATATCTCCTGAAATTAGTATCCCGTCAGCCGGCGAAAGGGCCGGTATTCCCGCCCGCCGCCGCGAAAATCCATGTTCTTGTAGAACTCCACAAATGTCAGCCTCAGCGGATGCACAAATGAACCAAGGGCAGACAGCGCCAGATTCAGAGTATGTCCGACAATTAAAATCAAAATTGACAAAATCATCAGGGGGGATGTAAAATCCGGCCCTGAAGCTGATTGCGGCAACAGCATAAACGCAATTTGGTTAAACGCATTCCCTAAAAGACCGCCCGCCAGACCAAGGGCGAATATCCTAATATAAGAAAGGAAATCCCCCAGAAACCCGGTAGTAAACTGGTAAAATTCCCAAATACCAATTATCGGGCGCACCAATATTTTTTTATCGGGGTTATTAAACAGAAAGAATAACAGGGCACCCGATAGCAGAGCAAACTGGGCAAATGCGGGTTCGATGGCGGTGACCATTTGTCCTATAGCAATTGGCCCGATGGTAAAATCGCGATTAAAACCAAGGCCCAGGATATTGTTATGTGCGGATAGAACCAGAATACCCGCTACCATCAACAGCGAACCAATGGGTTTTATCGCATAACGCACCCCATAACGTTTCATGCCGTTTGCTGCCTGCAGCAGGAATGCCAGCAATAGCTGAACGACCCCCAGCATCAGCGCTAATGTCATCGCCGGGAAAGCGGTCTTACCTTCGATAGTGTAAGCGGCAAAGGGAGTTACTGTTTCCCCGCCCGGCAGTAAACCCCGTTCACCCCGGGCAAACAGATTCTCACCGAAAAACGTATTGAGCAGGGTTCCGCTGAGCATGGTCGAAAGGCCCAGTACCAGAACCAGAAAGCCAAGTGAGCGCCATTTTTGCTGCCAGAGGAACAGCAACGACAGCATAGTGATCGCCAGCCCATAACCGGCATCCCCCAGACAGAGGCCGAAAAACAAGGTAAAGAACGGGGCAAAAAATGGCGTGGGATCCAGCTCATGGTAGTTAGGCAGCGAAAATATCCGCGTTAGTGGCTCAAACAATTTAACCGGGGCACTATTGGAAAGTTTGACCGGTACCCGATCTTTTCTCTGTGGCTTTTCAATAATATAGGTCAAGTTCTTTTTGTCACAGAAATCGCGTAACGCTGCCTCCTGCCGGGCGGGGAAATAGCCGGTAATGACATAAATCATACCTTGGGCATTGCTTACCAGACTATGCCGCGCCTCTTCCAACAGGATGCGGCCTTCGAGGTGGCCAATATTGCGGCTAAATTCGCCTAAACGCTGCGCCAGAGTGACTAGTACCGCTTCTTCTTTTTTAAGTTTTGCTTGCAGGTATGCAATTTCATAGCGGATTTCATCGGCACTGCGGGATGGCAACTCATGACGTTCAAAAGGAATAACCGGCGGCTGCGAAAATTCTCCTATAACCGCAAAGCGAACCATGCCACCTTTGCGAGAGAGAACCTGTACCGTAATACCTTTAAAATCATAACGCTCAAAAAATTTTATTGATCCAGAATAGAGATATAGAGAAATACCCCGACGGCGCAATTCGCCAAGCTTATGTTGGTCAACATCGCCCCACAGCAGAGATTTGTCGAGTTCCTGTTGTAATTCTTCTATCGCAGCTAAGAGGGTTTCGCGCTCTTTGAGGTGTTTGCCGATCAGTTTAAGACGCCCAACACGATCCCGGGGGATATGCACTTCTTCTGCAAGAGCAGTGTCTTTATCGAGAGTATGGGCTAAAGCACGCAGCAAGTGAATCGCTTTGGCAAGCTCCTGCCGTTCTTTGCGCCACTGCCTAATTTTCTCTGAATCGGCAAGTTTCATGTCTAGATCAACGATGCCCAATTGCTGCAATCCCCGTAATGCTATCTGCTTTTCACGGTGGAACAGCAACAGAGTTATTTTCTTCATGGGGACGATCATACCTGTTGCCTCGCCTTGACGATTTTCTGTGCAGCACGCGAAAGATTCTCCTGATCTTCCAGAAAGCTTTTGATACGGCGGATGGCTTCTTCAAATTGGGGGATCTGCACTTTTTCGTAGAGATTGACCTTCTGGGTAGTTTTTTTACGCGCTTGATACAAGACATCCACATTAGCCGACAATACTTCGCATTCCAGAGTCAGCTTTACCCTGCGTTTGAGCATTTCAGTACCACGCACCACCCAAGCTCTCTGGTGAAATAAGCCCGCTTTGACGACATGAAAATGAATTTTGTCAATCTGGCTTACTCTCACGCCCGCTACATTTCTTTCTAAGAAATCTATCTTTTCTATCGATAATAAATCTGGATACTCTGGCCATAACCTGATCCAGGGCGCCATGTCGCGATTTAGCTGCGCCAGACTTTTTTGACACAATTCGAGAGCTTCCTGGGCTTTCTTAACTTCGAGCCGCAACGCAGTTTCTTTGGCCTTGAGTGTGGGCAAAGCGCGGCGCCGAACGTTTAAGTCACGCTCTAATTTCTGCATTGCAGTTTTGTTAAACTGAAATTTCATGTAAAGCTGTGTTTGGGCCAGTACTTATCAATTAACTGCTGCCTGATACCAATTTCCGCTTTCTCAAAATGCCGGGCCATAAGACGCCAGCCGGTATCCAGCATCTTTACTATATCAATATTCACGTCAATTGCCAACAACTCACGGGAATATTCAGCAGCAAATTCCAGCGCGCGTACATCATAGCGCGATAAGTCAAAGCCATTTTCCTGCTTGGTTTTGGCATTGGCAGCGTCAGCAAATAAGCGCACTAAGGCATTCATTACCTGAGGATGGTCTTCGCGGGTTTTCTTGCCAATCACGATCTGCTTCAGACGAGACAGAGAACGGAATGGATCGATAATGACTTTGCCCACCGAGGTATCCCGGCGTAAGAATAACTGCCCTTCGGTAATATATCCGGTATTATCAGGAATCGCATGGGTGATATCCCCATCATTAAGCGTGGTAACGGCAATGATGGTTATGGAACCTCCGTCCGGAAATTGAGCCGCCTTTTCGTAAATGCGCGCTAGGTCACTGTAGAGTGAACCCGGCATGGCATCTTTGGAAGGAATCTGGTCCATTTTGTTGGAGACAATTGCCAGCGCGTCGGCAAATAACGTCATGTCAGTTAAAAGCACCAGTACCTTTTCATTTTTTTCAACGGCAAAATATTCTGCGGCGGTCAGGCACATATCTGGTACCAGCAGACGCTCGACAGGCGGATTGTCCGTTGTGTTTAGAAAAGCCGTCATACGGTGTTGCATGCCGGCATTTTCAAAGACCTGGCGGTAATAGATGGCATCATCATTGGTGAGCCCCATGCCCCCTAAAATAATACGGTCAGCCTCAGCGCGCAGCGCCACGATAGCCATGACCTGGTTATAGGGCTGGTCGGGATCGGCAAAAAAAGGAATTTTCTGCCCGGTCACAAGCGTATTATTGAGATCAATCCCCGCGATACCGGTGGCAATCAACTCAGACGGTTGTTTACGCCTTACAGGATTCACCGTTGGCCCGCCAATTTCCACCACCTTACCTTCGATGGGTGGTTTACCATCAATCGGATCGCCATAGGCATCCAAATAGCGCCCGGCCAGTTCATCACTAACCGTCAATTGTGGTGGATGTCCTAAAAAGGTAACCCTAGCATCGGTCGCAATGCCTTCAGTACCTGCAAATATCTGCAGGGTCACTTCATCCCCATAAATACGCACCACCTGTGCCCGACGGCCATCCACAATGGCCATTTCTTCATTGCCCACATCAGTAGCGCGCAGCGTCACCGTGGCCTTGGTAATTTTCGTCAATCGGGTATAGACTTTTTTCATACGGCGGCCCCCGCCTCTTGTAATTCACGGCGCTCGGCAGCTAATTGACGTGCTTGTTGCTCATACTTATGGAAATCGTCAGATTCATACTTGGAATAGTTCATCTGCTTAAGCAAATTGATGAGCTGTTTGAAAAACGAACCCACTTCCTCAAAATGCTGAAAACGAAATTTCATGGCGCATAATTCCATGACAAAATTCAACATGTAGCGCTGCCGCTCCAGTGGGGTACTAGCGTCTATTTCATCAAAAGCATCCTGCTGCAAGATACTAAAATCAATGAGTTCCCCTTTCCAGAAAATTTCATGATACGCCAGAGGAACCGAATCATCCCCTAAAATGGAAATTTGATCTGCTGCTTCCACACTGCGGCGCAGGATATCCCGGGCCTGCTCTACCAGTTCGGCCCAGCCTGGCTGCATGATCTGGTCCAGAGTTTCGCGGAACTCAGGATATTCCAGATACTTGGAATAGGAATCCAGGGGATCAATTGCCGGATATCTCTTGGAATCAGCCCGTTTCTGCGAAAGAGCATAGAAACAACGCGCTGCCTTGCGGGTACTTTCGGTTACCGGCTCTTTCAAATTGCCACCTGCAGGAGATACGGTGCCAATAAAGGTCACAGAACCGGTCTGGCCGTTGTAAAGCTCCACCTCTCCGGCACGGGCATAAAAGCCAGAAATAATTGCCGTTAAATCCATTGGAAAAGCATCAGGACCAGGCAGCTCTTCCAGGCGGTTTGACATCTCCCGCAGAGCCTGCGCCCAGCGTGACGTAGAATCAGCTAATAGCAGTACTTTCAAACCCATCGCGCGGTAATACTCGGCAATCGTCATCCCAGTATAAACGGAAGCCTCGCGCGCTGCCACAGGCATGTTGGATGTATTGCAGACAATCGTGGTCCTCTCCATCAGTTTGCGGCCGGTGCGCGGGTCATCTAGCTCCGGGAATTCCTTAAAAATTTCCACTACCTCATTGGCGCGCTCGCCGCAGGCCGTGATAATAATCAAATCGGCATCAGCATTCTTACTCATGGCATGCTGCAGTACGGTTTTACCACAGCCAAAAGGCCCGGGAATAAAACCAGTGCCGCCTTCGGGCATGGGATTTAAAGTATCAATTGCACGAATACCTGTTTCCAAGATTTTGGCAGGCCGTGGCTTACGCGCAAAAGCAGTAATCGCCTTCTTGACAGGCCATTTCTGCCGCATGGTCACCGGGACATCTGCGCCGTTGCGGTCTGTCAGCACTGCAATAACATCGTCAATGCGATAACTGCCAGAGGCTACAAGGCTTTTGATGTGGAATTCCCCATCTAGAGAGAAAGGCACCATGATCTTGTGATCAATCCACCCCTCTTTGACTCGCCCTAACCAACTCGCCGCCCGCACCTTATCGCCCACGGCTGCCAACGGTTCAAAATCATACCGAACTTCAGCGTCAAGCGGATCACTCGTTACCCCCCGGCTGAGGAACAAACCAGGAATTTTTTCCAGATCGTTTTGCAGGCCATCGTATTTTTTAGATAGAATACCTGGCCCCAGGGTAATCTCCAGCATCCGTCCAGTAAACCTTACTGGAGTACCTACCTTAAGCCCCCGGGTGGATTCAAATACCTGAGCCTGGGCAATATCACCGATAACCCGAATTACCTCGGCCATAAGCTCTAAACCGTCATGCTGCAGGTAACAAATTTCATTTTGGCCCACAGGGCCGCTTACCTCAATACTCACTAAATTACTGACCACGCCCACCAGGCGGCCCGTGGTTGTTGGTTCGGTTATCTCGTGCTTACTCATACGGTCTGTTCTCCTGGGGTGGGAATACCGGCCCGGCGCAATATACCCTGGGTAATGGTATCTAGTACCCGCTCGCCATCCCGGTCATTTAATGCCTGCCAGCGGTAACGCATACCCAGACCCAGCACGTAAAACAAAATATACTCCAGAGAAAATGGCTGCAGCTTTACCATTTCTTCGCAGTAGGAAAGTAAAATTCTGTCAACCTCATGCTCCAGCTCAAGCAGACGGTCACTTTGCAACAGTTCAGCGAGAGTACTTATAAAAGGATATTCTGCGGAAAGCCCAAAATCGGCTGCTGCTGATACCTGAAGCTGGGCCGGCAGGTCATAGTTGCCAATAGTAATTCGTTCGATCTTGAAACCTTCTAAGCGGGCATTTAAGGCCAGCAGGATATTTTTGAGATCCTGCTTAAAGAGAAACATATTGCGGATAAACTCATTGTGGTGACGGATGCCTTCCCTGTAATACAACTGCAGCAGGCGATTCTCACGCTCCCTCACTGTCCACCCCCCGGCGGATTCTTCTTCAAGAAATTGCAGCAGGTAAGCCGGCAGGGGGATGTCGCCATCATATTCACCAATCAGCATGTTCTCAAGTTCGGCAAAACTAAAAACTGCCGGGCTATGGAACTGGACATTGTCATGGGTAGAAATACCGTCGCGGAAACGCAGTAATTTCAGTAGATTTTTATTGTCATTACGGAACAACAAAAACCGCAACACTTCACGGTCATCGGGATGCAACTCTTCAAGAATCTCTGCGAGAATCTCTGGATAGCGCCCATCGGGGTCAGGTAAACCACTGACCAGGTATGGATATTGCCGGCTCATTGCTTGAATAGAGCGGCGGTCGCAGGCTTGAGAAAATCTTCAAAAAAAGCTATTAGAGCCTCGTCACTGAAATCAAAGGCATAGCCGTCGCCTTTTTTCTCAAGGGTAAATCCCCCACCTATATGACCACCCTTGACAGTTAACCCTGGAAGTGTTACCGCCACTTGCTGCCTGAAGTACTCCTCTAATTGGCCGCGCAGGTTCTCAGGCACCACCAGGGTATAATCACCCTGGCGCCCCTCAAGCAGCTTGAGGATCACCGTTTTAAGAAAATTTTCATCCTGCGAGAGCTGTTGCACTGGCTTTACCAGCACAGCTTCTCTAATAAGACCCGTAACTGACTGCCGCAAGCGCCCTAAAGCTGCCGAAGCGGCCAGAGATAACTCCGCTTCGGTGTTCTGCTTCAAGCGCTGGGCTTCCTTGCGCGCCGTTTCTATGATTAAGGCTGCTTCACGGTCCGCCTGATCTTTGAGCAACGTGGCTTCTTGCTTTGCTTCTGCCAGAATAGCCGCTGCCTGCTGCTCGGCTTTAGCCACACCTTCCTGGTAAATCTTATCCACTAGACGTTCGACCGTCGTTTCCATATGACCTCAATGATGAGCAAATTTCCGTGGACAAGAAGTTTTTCTCTACCGCTATTCCTCTGAAATAGAGCCTGGGCTGGGAACTTCCCTGTTTCCCCAGGCCTGCGGATGACCAGTCAGAGTTTCATACCCCCCCAATATTCCAGAGGTGTGGGATAAGAGCTGCCTGGCTCAAGTACCCATTGTTATAACCGACTTTATTTAGTTACTAAAAATTTGCATTATGTCGCCCGGGGGATGGGGAATTCCCCACCAAGCACCGTCCGACAGGGTGCTTTTGTCCGACATTTGGTGTCGGATAAGACATTTCCCCAGCCGCAAGGGAATATGGATGGGTTTTTCCCCATCTATTCAGGAATTCTAAGAACTTGAAAGAGGTGCAGATGCTGCTACCGTTTAGACTCCCCATAGGGATTTGTTGGCTGCTTACGGAGTTTCTGCTTGGTCAAAATAAAGTCACTCTCACTTTGTTTTTTTCATGATTTTCTTGACATTCTGTCGCATTTATGATTTATTAACTTGAATAATTAACCATACCTTATGGCAATGGCTTTTATGAGGAAAGTAATGCGTGCCGAGATGCAACCGTGATTGATGCTAAACTGCAGAATGTAGAGTTACCCCCGATGCCGCAGGTGGTGTCGAAAATCCTGCAGATCGAAGAAAACCGTATTGACGTTTCTTCTGACCAGTTACAGGCGTTGATTGCTGTTGATCCCGCTTTAACTTCAAAAATTCTCAAAATTGCCAATTCAGCCTTTTATGCCAGAGCGCACAAGGTCACCTCGCTTTCGCAGGCGATCACCATGCTGGGCTTTAAAACTATCAAAAGCCTAACCCTGCTGATCTCAACCGCCACCCTGTTTCCCAAGCACCGGCGCAACAATAAGGTACAGAAAGAGCTTTGGATGCGCTCAGTACTTTCTGCCCTAATCGCCAAAATCGTCTCGGAACAGTGCGGCCGCCGCAATCATAAAGATGAAGCCTTCATGGCCGCCCTGCTGCGCGATATGGGGATGATGGTACTCAATAACCAGTTTAGCGAAAAATTTGGCATGATCTTTTTTGACAGTGATAACGGCCTTGACCTGCAGAAAATCCGCAACCTTGAAACCAAAGAATTTGGCACCACTAGCCCTGACATTTCTGTCATGGCCATGCAAAAATGGAATTTTCCCCCGGAATTTATGGCAGTAGCCAATTTGCCAACCCTGGATACCGATGTAGCCATAGATGAAAATAACCAGATTGCTTTGCCGGTGTTGCTCGCCAATATTCTCGTAATCCTTGGTGGTTACAGTGAAATGGTAAAAAACCTCTCTGACAATTGGCGCGCCTTCTATACCAACCTGTTTGAACGCTATAGTGAGAAACTGAACATCGACGCCAGAGGCAAAACGTTTTTGCTCAATGAGCTCAGAACTAAAATTGCCGAAGACTCCTTCTTCTCATTTTGTGAAGAACTGTTCAGCATGTGAGCTGCTCTCTGGCAGAACCCGGAACAGCAATAAACGATTACGCGCCTCAGCAGCGGCTTCGCTCTGCGGTGAGAGAAAAATAATTTCCTCAAGTACAGCACGTGCCCGCTCATCATAGCCCATACGTGAAAGCAGTCGCGCCTGCTCTAAGCGATGATGTAAGCCGCTTTCAGAAAGGCCAATGATTTCAAAGAGACGACGGTGCACTTCGGCAGCCTTATCAAAACTCTGCCGAGTCTCATAGATCTCGGCAATTTTTCCCAGCGCTCGTACCCGCAACACCGATTCGGGGTATAGCTCCAGAAAATCCCGGTAGATGGTAAACGCCTGAGCGCTTTTTTCTTCACGCAACAGACTGTCCGCTAACTCAAGCAGCAAGACCTGCTGCCGCTCTTCCTCACTGGCCTGTGCGAAAGACTTAAAACACAGCAAAAACCATCCAACTAAAAATATGGTTCCCGTTTTATGTCTCATAATTACCTTAAACGCCGCAAATAAAGGGGGGATGGTTTACCATGCCCTACTGTTTAACAGTATCGGCAGATTTTCGGTGAAAAAGAATAAAAATCTGCCGATAGAAAAGCATGGCGTTCCTAAACCGACAACTTGACGAAATGGTTCTGCGCCGGCGTCTGAACCCGGCTAAGCAACAGATGCTAATTGATCTCAAAGCCTTTGTCGATCGGCTGGCCGGTTGCAACTTTACCCCAATAGAAGAAGTGCGCAGAAGCGAAGAAAAATATGGTGTTGCCCCCGATATCATCACCTGGGGTGACTTTTTTCAAATTGAAATGGCAGTCGCCCATTGGGAAAAATCCGATAGCGAGTTTAACACTTACTGCCAAACGGTTTATTATGATTTAATTTCAGCAGCTAAAATCTTTACCGGCCGCAGCACAGAGTTTCGCCAGTCGATTATCCAAAAAATGAACCATAACCTCGGCTTGCCCGAACAAGAACGCAATGCGGAAGAAATCCACTTGGGCATTCTCTGCCACTATTTTGAAAATCTTTCTCTTGACGCAGCGCGCTTGAAAAAAGAAGATATATCCTGGTTTCACCAGTTTCTCGCACAAGAAGCCGTGTAACCCCGCCGGCCGGGCTTAACCGCCCTCGGCTTTTCGGAGGAATATGCAACATTGGCCTGCTTTCTTTTTTGACGCCACTCTCATAGAAGCCATCCCCCGTACTGCATGGCTGACCCCTATCATGTCGCTCATCACTGAATTAGGCACCGAGATGGTCTTTATTCCTCTTTTAGCCATCCTACTGTGGAGCGGGCGCTACCAA
>CALHRC010000204.1 GCA_938038265.1 uncultured bacterium | reverse complement strand
GTCGGCTACTTTTTTACTTGACATACCCCATGGGGTATATTATTTTAATTGTATGCAAGCACCAATGTTATACCAACTTATAGATTACGAAAGTAACACCTATACTTACCTGTTGGCAGACCCCACGTCAAAAGAGGCCATCCTCATTGACCCTGTCAAAGAGCAAGTACCCCGCGAACTCAAACTCTTAGGTGAATTGGGGCTAAAACTTACCTATGTACTCGACACCCATGTACACGCCGACCACATTACTGGCGCTGCCGATTTGCGAGAAACAACCGGTTGTAAAACCGCCGTAGGCCAAGGGGCTAACGTGCAATGTGTAGATATTTCCCTGACTGACGGCGATGAAATCCCCTTAGGTAATTTGACCGTCAAAGCTATCGCCACCCCGGGACATACCGATACCTGTATGTCTTTTTATGTTGCGGGGCAGGATGGAACCACTAAAATAGTCTTTACTGGCGACTGTCTGCTCATCCGCGGCTGTGGCCGCACAGACTTCCAGCAAGGCTCCAATGAAAAAATGTATGATAGCATCATGAACAAACTCTACCGCCTGCCAGATAGCACCATCATCTTTCCCGGCCATGACTACCAAGGACGCACCCATTCCACGATAGCTGAAGAAAAAGCCCACAACCCACGAATTAAAAAAGGCACTACCTTAGCAGAGTTTACCGAGATCATGAATAACTTAAAGTTAGCGCCCCCTAAAAAAATCCAAATTGCCTTACCGGCCAATTTGGTCTGCGGTTCCACGACAAACCAAATCAGCGCTTGACAGCAGACAGCGCAAAATTAGGTTTTTTTTCGGTGCGCCTTTTATTGCTTGCCAACTGCTTGTTCATTTCTCTATGCTGTTTCGTCATATTACCAGCGGAGCATCCTTCTTTAGCTGAAAATGATCTTTTGTTAAAAATTCAGAGACTTAACAGTGAAAAAAATTTTACTGCTGCAAAGCAAGAGTGTCAGACCGCGATTGAAAAATATCCTGAATCACTGGCTTTTCACTACCACTGCGGCCTATCGGTTTTATTTGCCCCGGCAGATCGAGAAACGAAAAAAAAAGATTATGCTGTTGCCATTGCCCGTTTTGAAAAAGCCCTGCCTAGTTACCAACTCAATTTTAAAAAACGCGAGCAGTTAGCCAACCTGCAATTTTATTTGGCGCTTAGTTGGCAGTTGAGCCTGAATTTTGACATGGCCCAATATTGGTACCAGGAAGCCCTCAAAACTGACGATCGTTTTTCAGCTGCCTGGTATAATTTAGCGGCGTGCTATGAAGCGCAAAAAAACATTATTGAAGCAAACCGCGCCTGGCTGCGCTACCAAGAATCTTTACGCCGCACAGACGACGATTTTTAAATTTATTTTGCCGCCGCTTTACGTAAGCGATTCATAATGGCAATGCCAAGACCTGTTTCAGGCACGCTTTCAGCAAGAATTTCTTGGGCAGCCATACTATCTAATTCATGCAAAGCAGAAAATAAATTCGCGGCAGCGACAATTAAATCGCCCCCGGCAGAAAGCAGACGAGTGGCCGCAAAGTTGCTAATATCAAACGTGGGTTGCTTAAAAAATAAGGCTACCTTGTGGGGATCTACATCCCCCGCTGTGATTTTGTCAACTATACGCAGAGGAGTTCGCGGTGCATAATGCGACTTAAGCATCCCCGGAGCAGTTATTTTGTCACCAGTTGGCATAACCACCGGGCAGCCAGTCACCTGCTCTAACTGTTGGGGCGTAACTGGCCCGGGACGTAAAATTTCCAGTTGGCCATCTTTTAAGCGCACAATGGTTGACTCAAGACCGCGCTCACAAGCCCCCCCATCTAACACTAAATCGATTTTATCGCCTAAGTATTTCATTACATGCTCTGCTTTTGTCGGACTTAAACGCCCAAAAGGATTGGCACTTGGCGCCGCAATTGGCATGTTCGCTGCCCGCAATAAAAAGAGTGCCACCGGGTGAGCCGGTACTCGTAGGGCGACATTTGGCAAACCTGCAGTGACAATATCGGGGATGGTTTTTGTTTTAGGCAATACCACCGTCAATGGCCCCGGCCAAAAAGCTTGCATGAGTTTTTCTGCAGTTGGTGACACTTCGGCGAACTCTTGCACCACCGTCGCTTCGGCAAGGTGCACAATGAGCGGATCAAAAGTCGGGCGCTGCTTGACCCCAAAAATCCGCGCTACCGCCTCAGGGTTGCAAGCAGCAGCGCCTAAACCATACACTGTCTCCGTGGGAAAAGCGACAAGACCACCCTGGCGCAATAATTCAGCAGCCAACATGATCGAATTGGTATCGGCAGGGCGCAAACCATAAGAGGAGGGCATAGGAATAAATGGATAAGGAAAACACCATGTACAGAATGATTTAAGCGTGGCATTAAGTTAGGGCAGGTGCTAAGCATAGGGATGGATTGTCCGCCAATAATTCTATATAACGTTATATAGAATTATTGTTAGCTTTATGTTTTGTTCAGGAATTCCAAGAACTGTGATGGGGAATTCCCCACCAGAAAAAGTACATAAAGGGGGCTTAAGCCCTCTCGCTGCGGCCGGGCTTATCCCCGTAGGGGGCAACCGGCTCTGTCATGGCCGCAAGCGACCACCGGCTTTACTGTATTTAAGACAAACCGAGATAGGGAATTTCTTAACTATAGAGAAAAATCTTGTTCAGGAATTCCTGAATATAAGAAAGGGGGATAGCGGAAGACCGGCAGGCCCACGTTTGAGGAGTGCAAAAAAAAGTTGTAAAAAAATAGTTGAAAAATCGTATAATGTTTGGTTACTGGTTAGCAGTAACAAACTAATTTAGATTAGGAGGATATTCCAATGGTTAAGACTATAAAAATAAAGATGGCACTTGTGGCCATGGTGGCAGGCATAGCCCTGCTGGCAGTGCAATGCAAAAAGCCCGAGCCGCAGGCCAAAAGTTTTCACGGGGTATTTACCTTTACCAAAGGTGAAGTACTAAAAAATGGCACCTTAGCGAAAGCCGGTGACAAGATTTTAGGCGCCGATAAAATTGAAGTGAAAGATAAAGCGATGGCAGTAATCCAGTTTGCCGCCGACGCCCAACTCACACTGAGTGCAGGTACTACCATCACAATGGATGATTTATCCAAAGGGGCTGATGGTAAAGTTAAGATTAATGTCAACCAGGAATCAGGCACTTCGTTTAGTAAGGTTCTGGCCAAAGGCTCTGATTACAAAGTTTCGACACCAACCCTTGTAGCGGGTGTGCGGGGTACTTCGTTCAGTGTGACATTAGATCGCTCAAATCCAAAACGCGTCGTGATCAAACTGCTCGAAGGTAAGGTTCAGGCATCTTCAACTGCCCCAGAAACTGTTGGTCAGTCGGTTGTGGTTGAAGCAGGACAGAAACTCGAAGCAACTGAGTCCCAAATTGCCGCACCAGCTACTCTGAGTGTCGCAGAGAAAACCTCTCTTGAGAAGCTCAACCAGATTGCCATGGTCAATGTTGACAAGCTCGAAGAAATAACCCCAGCTGATGTCTCTGAAGCTGGTCAGCCGGTTGCAGTTCCTGTCATTGAGATCCCCAGTGATACACTTGATTCTCTGACTTCAGATAAGCCAAGCGCCCCTGCAACTGCAACACAGGCTGAGCCCAAGAGGATGACGCTTGAAGATCTCAAGAAAACTTATGGCCGTCTGTCAAAAGTCGTTACCAAAGACGGTAAAGAATATATTGGTTCGTTCCAGCAAAAAGACAGCTTCATTATTATGACCACTGTGAATGGCACTGTAAAAATTCCAGTGAATGATGTAGCTAAAATTTCACCCTTCCAGGGCTAAAAGATCGGCTGGTAACATTATGCAAGATGTGGCAGCGTTCCTTGGTTTTGTTGCAGGAACGCTGACCACGATTTCTTTTGTCCCCCAGCTGGTTAAGGTTTACCAATCCAAATCCGCCAAAGATATTTCTTATAGGATGTTTATTATCTTTATTTTGGGCGTAATGATTTGGATATCTTATGGCATCTTGATAAAGGAATTACCCATTATTGTCACGAACAGCGTTACCTTAGTTGTGGCAGTTGCTATCCTCACTCTGAAGGTTCGTTACGATCGCGTTTGAATAAACCGTACAGCAGTACAGCATAACACGGTTGACATCCCGTCCGGGTACTGTCAAAATAACCTATGCAGAAAAACAAATGTATCTTCAGCGGTCTGTGTATCGCTGCCAGTCTATTGGTTGCCCTGAATCTGCCAGCAGAAGAGTTGACGGAGTGGATTTCCCCCAGTGGCTTAAAAATAAATATTTTGAAACAAGGTACAGGTGAAAAAGCAACGAAAGGGCGTCTGGTCAGCGTACATTATACGGGTTGGCTAACCAATGGTAAAAAGTTTGATTCCTCACTCGATCGCAAACAGCCTTTCCATTTTCGCCTGGGCGCTCGCCAGGTGATTGCGGGCTGGGATGAAGGTATTGAAGGCATGAAAGTTGGCGAGAAACGCAAACTGACTGTCCCGCCAGAACTTGCCTATGGCCGTCAAGGCGCCGGCGCGGTCATTCCGCCCAACGCCACTTTGATTTTTGATGTGGAACTACTTAATGTGCAGTAAGCGGGGGGCGCAGCAACCCCTTGCGGAACAAAGAGATTGCGTGCGGCCTCTAACCCTTTCTTAATTCTTCGGTCGTAGATTTACGACCGGCAATAAGAGAAGAATCGCAGCCAGAACGCTGGCGGCAATAGCCCCTAAAGCAACCGGCCAGCCGAAATGCGTAGATAACCAGGCTAGACCTGAGGCCTGGCTGACTTTGCCGAGATAGCCCCACAGGCCGATAAATCCGGCGGCAGCGCCGACTGCTTTGGCCGACCCGAAGTCAAGCCCCGCTACTCCAAGCAGCATGACCGGGGGATAAATAAAAAAACCGACCGTACTGAACAGTACTACCTGCCCGATGAATGTCGCTGGGGGGTGAAAGACCAGAACCCAGAAAGCGGCCAAAATGGGCACCAGACAGAGCATGCTGACTAAGGCGCGGCGCCCCCCTAAACGGTCGGAAAGATAGCCGATGGCAATTGTGCTGGGAACGCCAGCGAGTTCATAAAAAAAAGTAGTCCATCCTCCTTGTGACAACCGGGCGCCATAAAATTGAACGAGATAAATCGGCCCCCAGTCGAGCAAGCTGTAGCGTATCATATACACAAAATAATTGGCTAGAGCGAAGATCCAGACAAAGCGATTTTGCAGTACCTGGCCGAAAAAAATTTCTTTGAGCGACAGATCATGGTCAGGCGGGAGATTCTCAGGATAATCGCCGCGATATTCTTCAATGGGTGGCAGACCTTCAGACACCGGCGTATCTCGTAGTCGCAGGAAAAGGTACAGACTAGCAACAGCGGTAAGTGCTGCGGGGATGTAGAATGCCGATGACCAGCCCCAATGTTCAGCGCTGTAGCCTGCGATGAGACCGGTAACCCCGCCTCCTAAGTTATGGGCGATATTCCAGAAACCAAAAATGCGACCGCGTTCGCTCACGGAATACCAGTACCCCAGCGTGCGCCCGCAGGGCCCCCAGCCGACGCCCTGGATAAAGCCATTGAGTGACCAGAGGATCAGGTGTATGGTAAAGGAGTTCATGGCACCGAACAAAAGGTTGATAATAGTTGCCAGAAGCAGACCGAAAGGCATCAGGTACCTCGGGTTACTCCGGTCAGAGATCCCCCCTAGAATAAATTTACCGATGCCATAGGTGAGACCCGTGGCCCCCATGAGAAGGCCTACCTCCTGCTGTGTATAACCTAATGCATCCTTCATATCGGCGGCTGCGTTGGGCAGGTTTGTTCTTACCAGATAATAAGAGGCATACCCCAGAAAAGTTGCTTCAAGCATCTGCCGACGCAGCGCGGCATAGCGATGGGGGATTTCTTTGGCTTCCAGACGAGGTCTAACCGGAGCCGGGCGAAATATTTCCGTAAACCAGTTAAGCCATTTGCGTTGAGACATTGCGATCCGTGATTTTATATGCAGGCAAGTGTCAATTGTTTTTTTGTCGCCTCTATCCGGTCCGGAAAGGTATGTTACACTTAGGGTTACTTACAATAAGTGTAAAGCCTCTTTAAGTGGTTTTAAGTAAAAAACTAACTTAAAGGCAGGGGCTAAGTAAGAAGGTATAATTAGTTGGGATAGCAGCACTTAAAACGCAATTTTCGCTACTTCAAAGGCACCCATAACTGGCGGGTTCTCGCCTGTATGGAAGATGGCAGAGGTTGCCAATCCATGACAGACTATGCAAACTGAGCGTGCCTGAAGAGGTTTGAAAGACCCAAATAGCCATCGGATATATTT
>CALHRC010000203.1 GCA_938038265.1 uncultured bacterium | reverse complement strand
CCGCGCTTTGCGCGGGCAGTTTGGCCGCAGCGAGGGGGCGGTTAAGCCCCCTTTACTTTTTTTGATATGAAATTTCTCATCATAGTTCTTAGCATTCCAGAACGGGGATTTATTGGGTGCTTACGGGTTACCTTTAGTAACAAGTTAGTTGACAGTTATATTGGATTTTTATTAGTGAAACAATGCCGCGCTATTTGGTACTATGTTTACTCTATATGCTATTTCTCGCCCACAGCTTATTAGCGCAAGAAAAAGGTTTGCCTAAATTACTGCTGTTACAAATCAACAATATAGAAAACAAACCCCAGTTAGCCTATTTAGAATCGTCCCTTACCGATGCGTTGCGGCAGAAACTAAAAGAGAATTATGTCTTTCAGGAACCAGCGACCGAGGCTTTTGAAACTTACCTGAAAGAAAACTATTACCAGCCAGCGGACTTTCATACCGAAACTGTTTCTCTGAAACTGGGCTTAGAGCTCAGGCAGCAGGTAGTGATTTCGGGCAAGTTTCGATCTGAAACCACAAAAGATAAATTTGGTAGTGAAATCTTACATACCAGCATCAGGATTTTTGACATCCCGCAGAAAAAAGTAATTGCCGAAATAAACGAGACATCCCCCATCAATAACAATCTTTTTAATGCCATTGACCGTATTGCTGACCGCGTGGTAAAAGAAGCTGCTACTGTACTGCCCGACAAAAACACCTGGAAACAAAAAGGTTATGTTGAAAAGCGGGAGGTGGTTTATTTCCAGCGCTGGCAGTTGGGCATGCGCGGTGGGGTGGCGTTTTATAACGGAGGTTATAATAACTATTACTCGCCAGAACAACCTGTCTTGTCAGCCCTGTTGCGCGCCCATGCGGTATTCCTCCATCCTTCTTTATTTTGGCAGGCGGGGGTGGATATACAGCGCCATACCTTAAAAGACAACAGTGGCACAGTGTTGGGCGACATGGGTTTAAACCTCAACACGACTAACTACCACCTGATGGGGCATATTGGGTATGAAATTGCGCTCAGTGGTCCCATCCGATTGGAGCCCCGGCTGGGCGGTGGGGTTACCTACCAGACTAACCAGGTATCGGGCAGTGTAAGCCAGACACTCACCAACAGCATTGCGCTAACCGCTGTCGGGGTGGATTTTGCCTACCAGGTGACAAAAAATATGGCGCTGGTGTTAAGTAATAACGCCCTGCAGCAGTGGGAAGCCGGGCAGTTAAGCCAGATTTACCTGGCAAGCTTGGGGGTTAACTTTAGTTTTTGAGTTCCCCTGTTCAGGAATTCCTGAACAAAAGAACTTACATTCGCCCCGCGAGGCCCTTCGGTGGACTGCCTGGTGGGGAATTCCCCATCAGGGTAGCTCCTGTGGCCCTATGGAAAAACCATCCCGCACCCCGGTATTATTCTGCGCCAGCTGGCCGTTGCCAACAGTACGCCCATTCCCCAACCTATCTAACGTTACATAGCCACAGGTTTGCGCCCCAGCCCCCATGCCCGGCCCGCCGGTTGGGGCGCCACAGTTATTGCCGGCAGTATCTTTACCGCCATAGCGCAAGGTGTTCCAGTCGGCGGGTGCAAGACTTTTGGGTTCAAAAGAAAAATCCCACATATACCCGGAGCTGCCATCATAGCTATCCCATAGAAAAACGGGACGTGAAGCAGTATTTTCTGCAGCACTAGCTAGCGGTGGATTGACCGTGTAGCGGTAATGGTATTCAAAAGGATTTTCCTCATGAATGGTACAACCGGTAACTTGCCGCGCTATGCCATCCCCATTCCATTCAAGGTAGGTGCCATTAGCTAAAATAGCGCTACACAAGTTTGTGTTATCGTCAAAAATGTATAAGGTCAGTGTCTGGTTATCTGCGCCATCGGTTAAGGTAAACAAAGCTTCTTGTGGCAGACGGCGGATAAACTGCCCGGCACTGCCAGAAGGCATAACATAATTGCCCCGCGCCTTGTCAGTGCCGGCAGTCCAAAGGGTATAGCCGTGTAGGGTGGATAGAGAATGGGTAGGGTGATGGTAAATGCGGCAAGTCCCTGAAGAGGCATGCGGCCGGTAAGTGAAGAGAGAATTGCAAGCAGTAAGACCCTCGTAAAAATAATAAAGATTATTTTCTAAGGTAGCTACAAAAAAGTTTGGATCATTGTCGGTGTTGACCAGAGAAAAATCACTGACCCCTTTAACAGCATAGACTACATTGTTGGTGATGATGCCTCCCTGCGCCTGGTCAATAAACACTCCAGCTCGTATATCCCCCTTTGCCAAAGAGACAAATAAATTATTGCTAATAATAGTATTGGGAGAGTTGAGCAGACGCACGCCAGTTTGCAGGTTGTTAGATAAATCAGGGTAAACTGGCAGCAGAACAAAAATGTTGTTGCGAATCACCGGAGCACTACTGCTTTTACTGAAAATAGCTGCGTAAGTAGTGCTGTTGTAGGAACTATAAAACGTATTGGTATCTATGACCGCCCGACAATTATAATCACATTGGATGGCGATTAGGTTTTGTTCGTTGCTTTGGGTATCATTTTGAAACACACTGTTTTTTATCGTTAGTTCTTGTGAAGAGCCCACAACGCGCAGCAAAGTGACATCCCCGTCAGAAAACTGGCTTTGGAAAGAAAAGCCATCTATAAGCGTCGGCACATAGATAGCCGAAGCACTGTGGCCATTGCGGTCTTGGGCAATTAAAACAGTTTTTTGTGTCGCAATGTCTCGCTGCCAGGTAATAGGATGGTAACCATCATATACATAGACACCCGCAGGAAAGTTAATCGTTTCGTGATACATCCCCCCAGCAACAAAAACAGGCAGCTTGCTTTCTTTCGCTTTGTTCAAAGCAAGCTGCAGGCTTTTATAAGGCGAAATTCTGGTACCCTGCCCACCTATGGCAACCGCAGAACTGGCATAAATACCATCCCCAGAGCGAAAAGAACGTACCGCTGTGGGTCGCGGACCGTTTAAGCGCCAGTAATAGGTACGGCTTTCAGGTGCTGTAAAGAGATAGGTGGTAGCCCCTGGCTCAAGCGGCTGGTGAAAAACCCGGTTGCGAAATGCCGCATCCGTGGCCACCTCCAGAAAACTGACCTTAACTGCCTGACCAGAAAAGCGCAAGAGCACCTCGGGGGGTACGTGTTCTTCATCGGCAGGGGCCAATAGCTGGGGTGTCTGGTACTGTGAGGCAAGAAAAGAGGCATCTAATAACCCAGCAGTATTGTGCCCCGAACAATACACTAAGCCGGCGCAGATACTCACGCCGGCAAGAACACGTAGTCTCCACAACCTGTTAGCTGGTATTGGGCTTTCGCGGTGAAAACTAATGAAACTCACTTTTATTTTTTATCTCTGGTAATTTTAGGTCTAATTAAACGTTAAAATGGATGTACATCTTTCCATATTCAAGGGATAACTCGTTAAACTTGATACTATAGCAATAAGGCAAGGAGGTGACAACAAGTTTTTTTAGGCTTCCGGCAGGTAAGCCAAAGCCTCAACCTCGCTCAATGGCCTAAACCCCCCGCAGGGGGATGTAAGCTGTAGGGCTTGCTGTTCTTAGAATTCCTGAACTGATGGGGAATTCCCCAGCAGGGATGCGACATAATGTAAGTTTTTGAGTCACTAACAAGCCCCTGCGGGGGGTAAAGGGGGATGGTTTTTATCCCACGGCAGCTACCTTTGTTCAGGAATTCCTGAACAAAGGTATGGATTTCCATACCAGATAGGGAATTCCCCACCTACTTGGGTTGGCATAACTATAGCAGGATATAATATATCTAACGTTATATTGGTTTTAGTAACTAACAGCCCCTCGCAAGGTGACATAATTCAGCTTTTGAGTCACTAACAAGTTCCAAGGGGGATGCAGTGCCGCTTTTGTTCAGGAATTCCGGAACTGTGATAGGGAAT
>CALHRC010000202.1 GCA_938038265.1 uncultured bacterium | reverse complement strand
GTTACTAAAACAAATATAACGTTAGATAGATATTATATCCTGCCATAGTTATGGCACCCCCAGTAGATGTGGAATTCCCCATCTGTTCCGGAATTCCTGAACTGGGTAGCCGCCGTGGGGGCCAAAAACCACCCTACTTTACCCCCCCATAGGGCTTGTTAGTTACTAAAACTTGCATTATGTCGCCTAGGGCTGGTTCTCTTGGTGGGGAATTCCCCATCTATTCCGGAATTCCTGAACAGAGTAGCCGCCGTGGGGGCCAAAAACCATCCTGCTTTACCCCCGTAGGGTTTGTTAGTTACTAAAACAAATATAACGTTATATAGATATTATATCCTGCCATAGTTATGCCACCCCCAGTAGGTGTGGAATTCCCCATCGCTTGATCCGCGGGCGCGCAATGAGGAAGACACGGCAAGTGGAGCGCTCCAACGCGACGCTCACACGACACTTAAGAGTTACAAAACAAGATACAACTTCCCCTCCCGCAGCCGACAGATTTTAGTGGCCAGTATAGTGACCTCAGGGGGCAACTGGTGGGCAATTAGCAGAATGCCGCGCCCCTTGTGCAGCTCTCGGTGTAAAATGGTTATCAGATTTTGGATGGCTTCTTTGTGTAAGCCATTAAAAGGTTCATCGAGTACCAGAAAGGGGGCCGGCGAGAGCAGGGCGCGGGCTAAAGATAGCCTACGGCGCATACCGCCACTAAGTTCGTTAGCCGGTATATCGGGTGCCAGACCCACTTCATGCAGGATGTCGCAAGCCTGCGCAGAGCGCTGCGGCCAGAAGAAAGAAGTATTCTCAAGCACAGATTCATGTCCAAAAATAAAATTTCCCTGAAACATTAGGCAGACAGCACCAGATGTTGAGGTGATTGTGCCGCTGTCAGGTCTGAGCAGGCCAGCGGCCAGGCGGGCCAGGGTGGATTTCCCGCACCCTGAATCTCCTGTTAAAATTAAAAGTTGACCGGGAAATAGCTGTAAACTGGCATCCTGCAATATCTTATGTTCGCCATAGGCAAAGGAGACGTTGTCAAATTTTAGGTGAGGTACGACTCTCTGTCGCATTTGGGGACGGTAGAAGTGCTTCAGACATCCAGCCTGTTTTAGGATACCTTGTGCCAGCGCATTAGCCGATAGCGCTGTTGTTAAAAAGAGTGCTGCTAACAGAAAAAATTCGCTCATATCGACTCTGGTAAAGGCTTGTTGCCAGCGCCGCCCAATGCCTTCACGCGCGGCAAACCATTCTGCCATAACGGAAGCCTTGAAAGATAGCAGCAAACCCATCCCGGCAGCAGCGGCTAAGTGCGGCCGCCAGTCGTAGTAAAGACGCAGAGCCAGACGCGGGAAAAAAGCCGGCACGTAGTGGCGCCAGAATTCGCGCCGTTCGGTCCCAGCGGCGGCGAAGACCCCGCGAAACTCCAGCGCCATGAGTGGCAGCACCACCAGAAAAGCCGCCACCACTGGGGCGGTATGTCCGGTATCGAGCAGCAGCACTAACGGAACGATCCACAATAAGACTGGTGCAGCCTGCAGCAAAAGCAGCAGGGGATATAGTATTTGGCCACGGCGGGTCGTTTCCCGAAAGATTGCTGCCCAGAGAATCCCGCCGGTAAGCGCCAGTAGAAAGGCAAGCAGCGAACGCAGGCTGGTCAGAGCGAGCGGATACCAGGTTGTTTCAAGGGAGAGGCGCCATAGGCCATGCCATAATTCCTGCGGCTGCGGCAGAATTGGATGCGAAGAAAAACAGAGAACGGCAAGCAGCAGCCCTACAGGAACAAGCCAGCCCAACAGAAGCCAATATATCCGGCGCATAACGAATAATGCCGTTTAAGGAACAAAAAATCTTTCTTCGTCAACCTCTATCCCAGCAAAGCGCAAAAAGGCTAGCGTGCGCTGCCGGGCCATAGGCTCTGCTGGCAGCTCAAAGCGGGTATGCTTAAGCCCCTCGCGCAGCACGGTGGGGCTGACTTGGTAAACAGGGGCCTGCTGTGCCGCAAGATCGCCCGCCTCGCTTGTTAGGCGCACCAGGGCCTGCCGCAGGTTTTTTTCAACTTCAGTAAGCAGAGCTTTTTTTTCTGAAGGGATGTTTTCATGAAGAAACAGAGAAACCATGGGGGCAGGCGCTTCTTGCGGCAGCAGATCTGCTTCAAGCGCAGATAGTTCTGCCAAACGAAACAGGCCATGTTCAAGCACGAGACGTGAGGCCAGAGGTTCTGGCACCACAATGGCATCGAGTTTGTTTTTGAGCAAAAGCGCCGCTGCTTGTGTATGGGGATGGTATTCGATACGTGGTATGATCTGCAGTTTCTGGCATAGACGCCGCAATTGAATATCATTAGGGCTGCCCGCAAAAGGTAAAGCGACTTTTTTAGATTGTAAAATTTTTAGGTCGCCCGGGCTGTTTTTTAAGTTGGCTTGGGTAATGATACTGGCGCTGCCCCATACTATAGTACGCCACAGACGCACTCCTTTGCTGGCTTGGCTGGCACCTAAAGTAGTACCAGTAAAGAGTAGATCTACTTCACCGCGCAAAAATTGTGCTAACGCTAAAGTATGGTCTGTAAAAGGCAGCAGACGAATAGCGGGGTTAGTTTTAGCTGCTAATTGCAAAGGCAGAGCCGCTATAGTCTCTGGATGGGCAATAGTCAGCTGTGATTCTTGTGTTGTTGGCCGACATTGTGCTAATAATACAATGAATACGGCAAAAAAAACAATCCCTAAATGAAATCTGTTTAAGTTATGCTTTTTAAATCCCCAACTCATCTGGTATGCAAAGTTCACCGTTTTTTCTTAGCAGAGCAAGTAACACAAATCTCTGTTTCTGGTAACGCCAAAAGTCTTTCCATGGGTATAGCTCGACCACAGGCACGACAAACACCAAAAGTGGGATCTCTTAGTTTCTCTAGGGCGCGTTTCAACTTATGTAATGAATCTTCTGTTTCGGCCAAAGTTGCTTCTGCCATCTGTTGCTGGGCGATGGCATCCATGCGGGTTAAACGCCCAAGACTGACATCGGGAGCTACCGGCACAGTTTGCTCTCTTAATTGGGCTAAAATCTCTTCGCTTTCTGCAATGCGCGAGCGAATCAATGTTTCTAATTGCTGGCGTTCTTGAGCGTTCATTTACAGTGACATTCTTTTTTCAAAACGATTTTTTTCAAAAACATAGCGCAATGGCTCACCCGTTTTCAGCTCTAAAGATAACACTTCCTCACGGCTTAAATTATCCAAATACATTACAATAGAACGTAAACTATTGCCATGAGCTGCGATTAGAACATTTTTACCCGCAGCTAAATCTGGCACAATAATATCTCTGAAATAGGGAATTGTGCGCTCTGCCGTATGTAACAGTGCTTCACCATTAGGTGGTGGCACGTCATAACTGCGACGCCAGATATGCACTTGTTCGGCGCCATATTTAGCCCGGGTCTCATCTTTGTCCATCCCTTGAAGTTCGCCATAATAACGCTCATTAAGCTGCCAGGCTCTTTTAACCGGAATTGTCTCTGCCGCCGATTTGGCAGAAAAATTTTTTGCCCAGTCAGCTAACTTCTGCTGCTCGGCGTTAGCTGCTGGCAAAGCTTCAAGTACCGGCACCTTTTTACTTGTATTCTTTGCCATAATCAGCATGGCTGTCATAATAGCCCGAATCAGGGTAGAGGTATAAATTACATCGAAAGAATAGTCTTTCAGGCGCTCACCGGCAGCGAGCGCTTCGTTTACCCCCTGTTCCGAAAGTGGGACATCCACCCAACCAGTAAATAAATTATGCAGGTTCCACAACGATTGCCCGTGACGGATGAGAATTAAGTCTGCCATATTCTGAAAAACCTCACTTGATATTCAGCATGGGAATAGAATTGCCGGTAACCACCGTCGGGTACTTACCATCCCATTTTTTTATGCGCTCTAACTCAACCATGAGTGGAGTCACCTGCTGGCTTTTCAAGCGCAGCGCTTCAGCTTCAGCGCGGGCCTGCGCAACCTGTTGCTCAGCTTCAATTTTAATGCGTTCCAGCTCATTTTTAGCCCGCAGGGCATCCTGCTCGGCTTTCTGTTTAGCTTCAATACTTTCTTCAAACGTCTTAGAGAAACTGAAATCTTTCATGGCCACTTCATGCACCCTAATGTGATAGGGAGCCAGTCTTTCCTGCAACATATTTTTAATGGTGCGACTGACCTCTTCACGCCTTGTGATGATCTCTGAAGCGGTATATTGCGCCGTTACCGCCTTAACCACTTCGGCAATGGCAGGACTGATAATTTTATACTCATAATCGAGACCAATTTCCTGGTAGAGCTTATTGACCGCCTCGGGAACCAATGAGTAGTTCAGTGCGATTTCCGTCATAACCATCTGCAGATCTTTAGTCGCCGATTCAGATTTCGCTTCCGTTTTTAAGACTTGCACGTTAATTTCGACAATAGTTTGAATAAACGGTGTCCGGAATTGCAACCCCTCCCCCAATACTTCTTCAGAAACTTTACCAAGATTTAAGACCACGCCACGATGTCCGGCAGATATAATTTTAAAAGGATTAAGAAACAATAGAAAAAGCAGAGCGACAACCACAATTAAAATAGGTTTTTTCAGTTTGGAAATATTTGCATACATATATCCTCAGTAAGAATGACTTAACGTCAGGTCGAGTTTTTTATTTACCGCGCAACAGTCGTGCTGCCTCTTTCGCAAAGTAAGTAGCGATAATATTAGCACCCGCGCGGTGGATGGCAGTTAGCGATTCGAGTATGGCCGCATCCTGGTTGAGCCATCCCCGCTGGGCCGCTGCCTTGATCATGGCATACTCACCACTCACCTGGTAGGCCGCGACGGGTACATCAACTATGTCTTTTACTTCACGAATAATATCAAGGTAAGCGCCAGCTGGCTTTACCATTACGATATCAGCCCCTTCCTCAATATCCGTAAGAGTCTCGCGGATGGCTTCCACCCGGTTGCGGTAATCCATCTGGTATGTTTTTTTGTCACCAAAACCGGGAGCGCTGTCCAGCGCGTCGCGGAATGGGCCATAAAAGCAGGAAGCATATTTGGCGCTGTAGCTCATAATACCGGTACGAGTAAATCCCCCCGCATCGAGCGCTGCGCGGATGGCAGCTACCCGACCATCCATCATATCGGAAGGCGCTACGAAATCCGCGCCGGCTGCCGCATGTACCTGGCTCATGCGTGATAATACCGCAACCGTTTCATCATTGAGTATTTCTCCGTGGCGCACCAAGCCATCATGACCATGCGGCGAAAACGGATCGAGCGCAACATCCGTCATAATGCACAGTTCAGGGAAACGCTGTTTGAGAAATTTAACTGAGGTGGGCAACAGGCCTTCTTCACGTACTGCTTCAACACAATCTTCTGTTTTTCTGTCGTCAGGTACCTTGACAAAAAGCAAAACATTGCTAACCCCCAGCGCCAGTAGTCCTTCGACTTCGCGGGCCGTGTAATCTAAAGTGCCGCGGTAATACCCAGGCATGGAGGTAATTTCTTCTTTATGAAATCCATCCCCCTCGATAATAAAAAGAGGCACCAAAAACATTCCTTTGTGCAGGCGGGTTTCGGCCACCAGTTCGCGGATGGCGGGGGTTTTTCTAAGAATGCGGTTGCGTTTCACAACCCCTGCCTGCAATCTGACCCTACGCCGTAAACCGCAATCCTCTGTAATGGCCTTAATCTCCCCAAGAAGATAGTTGACCACCTGTCGCACCCCGCTTCAGGAACCGGGAGTCAGCTATAGGAAGTCTTCATGAATATTTTTGAAATCCTCGTTTCCTTTTTTACCGACCACGGCTATTGGGCGGTTTTTTCAGTACTGCTCGCCTGCGGGTTTGGCCTACCGGTTCCTGAAGATATTACCTTAGTATCTGGCGGGGTGATTGCCGGGCTCTATCCCGAAAAAAACAATGTACATACAATGTTTATAGTCGGCATGGCTGGTGTGCTTTTAGGTGATAGCCTGGTATTTCTGGCCGGCTGGTATTTTCATGAACAAATTTTGCAAAATAAATGGGTCGCCCGCATTGTCACAGCAAAGCGCTACCAGAAAGTGCAGGGATATTTTACCCGTTTTGGTCGCTGGGTAGTTTTCATGGCCCGCTTTATGCCAGGCCTGCGGATGCCCATTTATTTAAGTGCCGGCATCAGCCGTCGGGTGAATTTCTGGTTATTTTTCTTCACCGATTTTTTTGCCGCAATTATCAGTGTTCCCATCTGGGTGTATCTGGGCTATTATATGGCCGATAATTTTGATGATTTACTAGTCATGGTACATAAAAGCCAACTGACCATCATTATTACGCTAACCTTGGTCATTGCGGCCATAATTGGTGCCCATTACCTGAAAAAGAAGTTAAAGAAAAAACTTAACTTAGATGAGGCCTGAAAATCCCCAACCATCCCCCCGTCTGCAAAACCGCAAGAGCCTGCCCTACCTTCTCCTGCTGCTGTGGTTTCTGTCTGTGCCAGTAGTGGCGGCAGAACCACATTCGGTAACCCTCAAGGTGGGCGCCATAAAATTTAACCAAAACTTTCGCTGTGACGGCTCCCCGGGTATTAAAATTGCCCTACATGATTTGTATATTGAAAACATACCGCGGGGATGGACTACCCGATTCCGGCTGCGCCTTTTTCAGAAAAATACCGAGTTAGAAGAGCTGCGCGTCGAACTGCCTGACAATAACCTGCCCTCCACACCGGCCGCCTTTCCGGGAGAAGCTGTCTGGTTCTGCCTGGCCGATTATTTACTGGAAGAATTTTCTAACCCACAACTTGAATATAGCGCTACCATTGAACTGCTCGAAACTGACAGCGAAGAAGTGCTCTCCTCTCTGCCAGTTACCTTTAGGTACCGGAGGAAGTAACCCCCTAATGCCTAACAGCACTCTACCGTTGTTGTTCAGCAATGGAAAGGGGGCTCAGCGCCTCCGGCTTTGCTTTACCTTGGACACACCGGGGTATGGCATACTATAGGAAAATCCTGTTCTTAGAATTCCTGAACTGTGATGGGGAATTCCCCACCTACCGACCTGCCATAACTATAGCAGGATATAATATCTATCTAACGTTATATTTGTTTTAGTAACTAACACGCCCCTGTGGGGGATGTAACTTGTAAGCCAAAGCCTCAACCTCGCTCAGTGGCCTAAAAGCACCCTGCGGGGGGTGATACCGCCCCCCTGTTCAGGAATTCCTGAACTGTGATGGGGAATTCCCCACCGAAAACCATCCCCCATGGGACATAATGCAAGTTTTTGAGTCACTAAAAAACCTTATAGCCGCCGTAATTTACTCTGCATGTAAGAAAAACATACCCGTATTAGCTGCCTCAGTTAAGCAATTGGTTATCCCCATAACTAGAAATGGCTGTCTTTGGTAACCAGGTGAAAATCCCCTAAAAAGCTTGACAAAATAAATCCCCAAATAGAAATTTCCGCTTGCTTAGGCTAGTAATATTTCGGCCCCAAGGAGAAACCAAGGAGAAACCATGAAACTAAAATCGTTGTCTTATTTGCTAATCCTGCTCATTTTCAATGCCTGTAGTTCTAGCAAGGAACAAGTTAAAGAACCCGCACCCGAACCCGAAAAAGAAGTTACCGCTAAAACCCGGGCAGCAGAAGACGAAAGCAAAATAGTAAAGGTCGATCCGGTAGCTGTGCGCGCTGCCAACCAAAAGCTGGCAGATGAACTCAATGAAAAATTAACTGTTGCCGTCATGAGCGGCTTTGCCAATGCAAAAGTTAAGTTATCCGCGAAACAAGAGGCCGCATGGGTTAAGAAAAACGTAGAGCGCATGAAAAATATTACCGCTGCTCTGCCAAACGCTTTGTGGATTGAAGTACAGGGACATGCCTCCTCTAATGTAGCGAAAAATCCCAAACATGCCATTATTACCCGCGCTGACGCTTCACTGCAACGGGCCGAGTATGCCATCTCGGTGCTTGAAAAAAACGGCGTGGATACTTCCAAAATGACACCCGTAGGCAAGAGCGACACTGAACCTGTGAAAGGAAGTAAACCCACCGATGGCGTAAACCGCCGTGTGACTTTCAAAGTCGTGCTCAAAGATTAAGACAGCATCCAAGCTGCTGGCATACAAAAGATCGGGGGGGATACTTCAGCCGCCATTATCCCTCCTAAAGCAGCTTACTTGCTTTAGGCAACACATCTCATCTCAAGGTTGCCACTGCGTTCTTATGGTCCAGCGGTCGGGATCGAGGCCAGCGCGGTAAACCTGTACATTTTCAAAGCGGCGGTGCAAAGCCACTAGGTTGTAGGATGTAAAGAGAAATGTATAGGGTTGCCCTTCATAAATTATCGCATGCAGTTTGCGGTATAGCGCGTTACGTTTTTCGCTATCAAACTCAACACGAGCATCTTCAATGAGTTTATCCATTTCTTTGGTACTGAATCCCGTAAAGTTATGCCCTTTGGCTAACTGTGAAGAGTGCCACAGTTGGTAAGGGTCGCTTTCCAGCGGAGTTGACCAGCCCATCATCAGCGCTTCATAATCGCGCTTATTGGCGCGCTCCACTAACACCTGGAATTCCAGTTTTCGGATTTCCACAATCACGCCCGCTTCTTTCAAATCTTCCTTGATAATAGCCGCAAACTGTTCATAGAAAGGAGCTGCAGCGGGAATCAACAGTTCAAAACGAAAAGGCCTACCGTTTCGATCCAGAATGCCATCGCCATCACTGTCGCGCCATCCGCTTTCCGCCAATAATTTTCGCGCACCGGCCCTATCATAGGGCAAGGGTTTTATTGTGGGATCATACTGTAACCCAGAGACATTAAAAGGACCCGTTACCTCAACCCCGAGATTTTCCATCAGGGCTTCAAGAATCTTGGTACGATTCATCAGCATGGTCATCGCACGCCGGGTGCGAACGTCATCAAAAGGCGGTCTGCGCGTGTTGTAACCGACATACCGATAGCCGCTGCCGATGTACTTGATTTTCTGAAAATGGCGCTTAAAATTTTCTGAATTGGTTTGTCTTGTCCATTGGAAAGGTTTCAAGTTCAGCATATCAATATCTCTTTTTTTCAATGCCTGTAACGCCACTGCCTCATTTTTAATAATGCGGTAATAATACTGCTTTATTTCTGGTTTGGTACCATGATAATCTTCGTTTAGGTCAAGCACCACCCGCTGGCCGGTTTTCCATTCTTTCAATTTATAGGGACCAGCGCCCACAGGTGTTTTCATACTGTAAATATTGTTGATAAAATCAGCTTCCCGTGAAAACAGATGCTCAGGTAGGATGTCAAATCCCCCCAAAAAATCAATAGATTTGAAATATGGCTTCTTCATCTTAAACACAACCGTGTATTCATCGGGAGCCCTGACAGAATCGACATCTTGGTAATAAACTTTCATGAAAGGGTTCGGCGTTTTTGGGTCCATTAATTTCTTGTAAGAATAGAGTACATCTTTACTTGTTACGGGGTGACCATCATGAAAGCGGGCATTTTTTCTCAGGCGAAACGTATAGGTCAGGTGGTCTTTGGCAATCTCCCAGCTCTCTGCCAAAGCGCCGCGAAATTCAAGCGTCTCAGCATCACGGCGCAACAAGCCCTCGTGAATCTTGCTGTTGATCATGTTAGAATAAGCATCTTCAGCCACGAGCGGATTAAAGGTAATAGGGTCGTTATCAAGATTCAGGTATAATGTCGTCTCGCGCCGAATCTGCTCGGCAGGACGACAGGAAATTACCGCAAACAGCAAAAGAAAAGAAACAAGTCTCATAGTTTATGCCGGCGCTCCAATTCTGCTTCGATATCACGCAGGGCAATATTCTGCTCGGCCAGCGATACCAGCAGATGATAAACCAGATCAGCAGCCTCAGAAATAGCACGCTCACGATTGCGGTTCTTAGCATCGAGGATATACTCAACTGCCTCTTCACCAACTTTCTGCAAAATAGCATCCTGGCCCTTAGCAAAAAGTCGGGCTGTATAGGATGTATCGGGATGTGCGTTTTTTCTTTCATGAATAATTTTTTCAAGACGGTATAAGAATATTTCCATGTTAGCTCCTTAAGTTATTTTTCGAGGCGGGTAATATTCAAAACAATACCAAACATACACATGTACGTTACAAGCGAAGTACCCCCATAGCTGAGCAGTGGCAGATTAATGCCGGTGGTCGGCACAAGGCCCATAGTTACAGCAACATTGAGAATAACCTGAGAGATGAACACTATAATAATTCCACTGCCAAGCAGACGGGCGAAATCATTTTGAATGGCCGACATAAGATAAAGACCATAGACGGCAATTGCCATATAGAAAACCAATAATAAAACAGTACCAAATACGCCGGTATCTTCGGCGACAATCGCGAGGATAAAGTCAGTATGACGAGCCTGAAGGTTATGTCGCCGAAGGCCTTCACCGAGACCCTGGCCGAACCATCCCCCCGCGAGAAACGATTTGAACGAGGCAACTAACTGGTAAGCGGCTTCAAAACGATAGGTCCACGGATCCAGAAACGCTTTCAGGCGCTCCATACGAAAGGGAGTATGAAAGACCATAAAGTAAAGCAGCGGTAAACTGGCCAACCCCAGCAGAATATGAACCCGCAGCGGAAAAGCGGTAAAGAAGAGCAGCACAATCGCGCTGAGCAACAAATGGAGAGCGGTTGAGAGATCCTGCTCAATCGCAATTAGAAATGCTGGGGTTGCGATGATAATTAGAACCAGAATGATATTGGCCCAGCTGATTTCTTTCCATTTAGAGAATAACCGAGCTAGCAACAAAATTACAGCAAATCGGGCAATATCTGATGGCTGC